>JBFHXN010000138.1:0-6609 GCA_041598955.1 Desulfuromonadales bacterium
AACTCGGGCTGGAGGATGAGAAAATCCTTGAAGAGCTTGCGGTACTCGGGGCTCCCGACGGGGATCGGCTCGCTGCGCAGGCCGTTGATGGCAATGACCACCGCGTCGAGGGCCGGAGCCCCCCCCTTGACGACCAGGTAGTTCGAGCGGGAGAAGAAGGTCTTGTCGGCCGGATAGACGATCTCCAGGGCCGTGACCTGTCCCGCGCAGATGCCCCCGGCGAAGAGGGCGAATCCAGCGATCCGGAACCAGTTGCGCAAATTCACCATGTGCTTTTCGCTCCCGCTATCAATTGCCGACTCAAACCCCTGCCCCCCCGGGGACTGGCCAAGGGGCGAGAAGAAAAAACTCCACCAGGGAGACATGGATGACTTGGAGCGGTCCCCGATCCCGCGCCGCCCCGTGACGGAGGTTTTCCCTTTGCCGCAGCGATCATTTTTAACAGACCGTCGGGGCGACTTCAACCGACAGGATGAAATTATCCCACCCCTCTCTCATCGCCCCCCGCGGGGAACATAGACATCCTCCTCGCGGATGGGGTGCTCGGAGAGGAATGCGGGATTGAGGAACTGGTAGCGATGGACGACCTGGTTGAGGGTGTCGGCCACCCAGATGGAGTCGTTGCCATCGGCGTCGATGCCGCTGGGCAGGCTCAGGCCGCCGGGGACAACCCCCTTCTCGGTCACCATGCCCCTCCCCCCGACGGCCAGCAGGAGGTTCCCCTGAAGGTCGAAGATGAGAAAGCGGTTGGCCCGGGCATCGGTGACATAGACATGCCCCGAGCGGTCGACGGCGATGGCCTTGGGGAGTTGGAAGCCTCCCGTCCCCATGCCGATCTCGCCGAAGGAACGCAGGAATTTCCCCTCGGGGTCGAAGACCTGGACCCGGAAGTTGAGGGCGTCGAGAACGTAGAGATTCCCTTGGGCGTCGACTTCGAGGTCGAGGGGGAAGTTGAACTGGCCGGGACCCCGTCCCCGCTCCCCCCGGTAACCGAGGAATTCCCCGTCGAGGCTGAAAATGGCGATGCGGCTGGCGGGGGAGTCAGCCACGTAGAGCCGTCCCCGCTGGCTGTCGACGGCAAGCCCCGTTCCCCGCTCCAGAACGTCGCCGCCAAAGGTGATTTCCACCTGCTCGTCGGCCCCGAATCGGAATATTTTTCCCGTCCCCATTTCCGAAACGAAGAGCCGTCCCTGGTCGTCCACCGCCAGGGCGAAGGGGATGTTGTAGAAGAGCCAGTCTTTCTTCTTGTCGGGCCTGGGGAAGCGGACCTTGCGCTCCATCAGGTCGAGGATGAGAACCTGCCGGCGTCCCACATCTGAGACAAAGAGACGCCCCCGGCCGTCGGAGACGAGATCGTAGGGCTGGACGAAAAGGGGCTTGGCCGGCTCGATGCCGAGGACGACCGTCTCGAGCCAGCTGCGCCCCCCCCGTTTGAGGTCGTCGTCCGCCTGGTAGAAGCCGATGTACTCCAGGCGCGGCTCCTCAGGCGGGAAAGGCCAGAAATATCGCTGGCGATACTCCTCGGGGGGCATGCAGCCGCCGAGCAGCAAAAGAGCCGGCAGAAGGCCGATCAGAGCAAAATTTCTTCCCTTCACCCGTCCTCCGCTACTTGTATTTCACCGGGCGCACCCGATCGTAGGTCTTGGGTTTGTGGCAGCCGACCAGGCAGGTGGCGCCGTTTTTGGTCGGGGTGTACTGGATGGGGATCTCCCAGCTGCCGAAGTGGGGGACACGGCTCTGGATCAGCCTCGGCTGGTCGGCGCCGTGCACCCCGTGGCAGCTCTTGCAGGTGCGCCCCTTGACGGGCCGGTTGACGTGCAGATAGTGGAGGCTGCGGTCCCCGTTGCGAAAGCCGGTGGCCTCCGAGGTCCGCTCGTATTTGGCGAGAAGGGAGTCGTGGCAGCCGAAGCAGAGGGCATAGGCCCGCTCGTCGTAGCCGGCGTAGAAATCCTCTGGGAAGGCCTCCCTGAGGATGGCCCGGTGGACGGAGCCGTGGGGGTTGTGGCAGGCGCCGCAGTCCCCCTCGGCCACGGGGGCGTGCTGGGACTTGGCGGCCTTGATCTGCGCCTCGATGGTGTCGTGACACTGAAAGCAGACCGCGCCCCCCTTGCCGGTGAGCAGCTTGCGCTCCCCGGTGCCGTGGGCGTCGTGGCAGGTGGCGCACCCCCCCTCGAGCCCGTCATGTTTCACGGGGAGGGCGGCGGCCTTCTCGGCAACGTCGTGGCACTCGGCGCAGAGGAGGTCGCCGGAGGCGGGGAGCAGGTTGCGGGCCTTCCCCCCGTGGGGGCCGTGGCATGCGGTGCAGTCGCCCTCGGCCACCGGCGGGTGGAGGTTCTTCTTGCCGGCCCGCTTGCTGTCGTGGCACATCTCGCAAAGATCGGCCCCGGCCGCCACCGTCATCCCCCGACCGGGTCCGGCATGGGGATCGTGGCAGCTGGTGCAGTCCCCGTCGGCCACGGGAGGATGGGGAAATTTCATCCCGGCGGTCTTGCTGTCGTGGCACTGGTAGCAGAGCTTGGCGCCCCGGGCGGGGAGCATCCCCTTCTCGTTCCCGCCGTGGGGATTGTGGCAGTTGCCGCAGCCATCCTCGACGATGGGATGAACGCTCTTCTTCCCCGCGGTCTTGTCGTCATGACACTGGGTGCACAGGGCGCTTCCGGCCTCGATGAGCATCCCCTTGGCCTTTCCAACGTGGGGATCGTGGCAGCTGGTGCAATCGCCGTCGGCCACGGGGGGGTGAAGGTGCTTCTTTGCCTTGCGGGGGTCGTCGTGGCAGGAGAGGCAGAGGGGGGCGCCGGTCTCCTCCAGCATGCCCTTTTTCTTTCCGGCGTGGGGATCGTGGCAGGTGAGGCAGCCGTCGTCGAGGATGGGGTGGCGATGCTCCTTGGCCGCCTTCTCCTCGTGGCACATGTAGCAGAGGGTGTTTCCGGGCTGATAGAGGAGGTTTTTATGGTTGCTCTGGTGGGGGCTGTGGCAGGGGGTGCACCCCTGCTCGAGGATGGGATGGGCATGCCCCTTGCCCGCCGTCTTGCTGTCGTGGCAGAAATAGCAGAGCTCGCTTCCCCTGGCCGCCGGCTTGAAAGCCCCCTTTCGGCCGGGATGGGCCTTGCCCGTCTCCTCGTGGCAGACGACGCACTCTCCGCCGGCCACGGGGCCGTGGACGAATTTCGCCTGCCCCATCACGGCGTGACACTGGGCCGTGACGCAGCTCTCCTGCCCGAAAACCGGGGAAATCACCGAACCGAAAAGCGTTAAGACGGACAACAGAGCAAAGACCACCACCTTGGGCGTCACGGCATCCCCCATCTGCAAAATGGATTAAAAGGACCCAGGCCCGCTCCGGGCGACGGGCCCGGAAAGCGCAAAAACCCCACCCTGGCCATCCGGTCCATACGCCGGCTGAAGAGCATCAGGCGGCAACCGAAACCCCGGGCGGGGTTGAGAAGACACAGCTTCCCGAAAGACCTGGCGCAGAGCTTTTGCAAGCTCTGCGCCAGGGCCGGGAGATTACCCTCCGCCGTAGGAATGGAGCCCCGACAGCAGCAGATTGACCCCGAGGTAGCAGAAGATGGTGGCGGCGAAACCGAAGATGGAAAGCCAGGCGGCCCGCCGGCCGACCCAACCCCTGGTAAAGCGGGCATGGAGGAAGGCTGCGTAGACGAACCAGACGATGAGGCTCCAGGTCTCCTTGGGGTCCCAGCTCCAGTAGGTTCCCCAGGCGTAGTTGGCCCAGGCGGCGCCGGTGATGATCCCCAGGGTGAGCAGGGGAAAGCCGACCATGATCGCCTTGTAGTTGATGTCGTCGAGCACCCGCGTCGAGGGGAAGACTCCCAGGAGCCCGCCCATCGGTGATCCGGAGGGATTCTTCTCCTCCTTGCCGACCTTGATGAGGTACATGATGGAAACGCCGCAGGCCACCGCGAAGGCGCCGTACCCGAGGAAGCAGGTGACGACGTGGTAGGTGAGCCAGTTGCTCTGAAGGGCCGGGACCAGGGGCTCGATGGTGTCGCTGGGCCCCAGCAGCATGGTGCGGAAGAAGTTTCCGAAGGCCCCCTCGGGCATGGCACCGGCCACGGACTCGAGCCCGCTGCGCAGTGCCGGGGGGAGGTAGCCGAGCTGGGCCCAGTTCATGGTCAGAAAGGCGAAAGGGACGACGAAAGCCCCGATGGCCGGCTGGCGGTACTTGAGGTCGATGAGGATGTAGAGCAGCACGATCGACCAGGCGAAGAAGACCGCCGACTCGTAGAGGTTGGTCAGGGGAGCTCGGCCGATCCCCTGCTGGTAGGACTCGACCCAGCGAAGGCCGATGGCCACCGTCTGCACCAGGAAGACGAGGTAGGTCAGCAGCGTGGCCGCCAGGGTGACTCCCTTGCTCCTCACCGCCAGAAAGAGGATGAAGAGGACCATGGCGATGAAATAGCCGAGGGTGGTGATGTTGAAAAGCAGAGCACTGGTCATGGTGTGGATTCCTCCGCCCGGGCCGAAGGCCTAGGCCTCAAGTTCGGCTTTGAGGTTCTTTTTGAGTTCGTCGAAGAAGATTTCGAAGGCCGGCTGGTTGCGGTGGGCGCTGCCACCGACCTTGATCCCCGTCCGGTTCTCCAGGGGGACGATAGTCACCCAGATGCGCCGGTGGGAGAGGAAAAATGCAGCCATGGAGCCGAGCACCAGCATCAGGCAGCCGGTCCAGACCACCCAGACGCCGGGGTCCTTGGCAACCTGCAGGCCAGTATACTGCTTCTGCGTGTGGCCGAGCAAGGTGAAGACCTGCTCCCCCCCGCGCCGGGTGTCGAAGTCGGGAGCCTGCTGGTAGAGCAGGATCCTCCCCGGGCTCCCCTTGCCCTCCGCCGGGATCAGCTCGACGGCTGCGGCCAGTCCGAAGCCCTTGTAGTTGGGATCGAAATCGACCACCCGGAAGGCGCCCCCACCGGAGAGGGGGACCCTCTGCCCCTGACGGGCTGTGACCTCCGCAGACTCGCCGCTCTTGCGGTCGAGGACCCGCAGGGAGAAGACCGGGTCGCCGGCGGGGCCGTAGCTCGACTGGTAGAAGGTGATCCCCCGATAGGTCAGGGGGTCGTTGACGATCACCTCCCGCTGCCTGGGGACCTTGTCCTGGTCCTTGGCCGTCGGGTCGGTAACGGTGAGGATGCTCGCGAACTTGGAGGGCCTGTTGCTCTTGCCGTAGTATTCGACCCAGAACTTCTCGCAGGCCACGGTGAACCCGAGGTCGTGGGGCTTGTTCGCGCCACGGAGCCAGACCTGGCTCACCTCCCCCCCCTCGACGATGTTCACGTACCCCTTGTAGCCGAAGAGGCTCCCGATGATGGCGCCGAGGAAGATGATCAGGATGGAGGCGTGGGTGATGTAGACGCCGAAGCGGGACCAGGCCCCCTTCTGGGCGAAGAGATGGACCGTCCCGTCCACCTCGGTCACCATCGGGGGGGCGAAATGCTTCCCAAGGGCCGCCTCGAGGCGCTCACGGACCGCGTCAACGGGGCGCCGCGTGGTCACCTCCTCCACGTTGGAGAGGGTGCGGAAGAGGTCGTCCCCGGCCACCGTCACGGGCTCCCGCACCGCCTTGATGACCCGCGGCAAACGATTGAGGGAGCAGCAGATGAGGTTGATGGAGAAGAGGGTCAGCAGGGCGAGGAACCACCAGGAGTGGTACATGTCGAAGAAGTTGAGGGCGCTCAGCAGCCGGTAGACCCCCTCGCTGTACTCCTGGAGATACTCCTCGGGGGAGCGGTTCTGCTGCACCACGGTGCCGATGATGGAGGTGACCGCCAGCAGGATCAGGGTGGTCACCGTCAGCTTCAGGGAGCAGAAAAAATCCCACACGATGGTGAAGAAATCACGTTTTTTTGCACTCAAGACCGTTTCTCCTGGGTAGTTTTCCGTTCGGGTGCGGGGACGACGGGTTGCGCGGGGATGGCGTGGCAGCCTCCGCAGAGGGTCGGCCCCCGTTTGGCCGTATGACACCCCTTGCACAGCTTATGGAAGGCATCGCGGGCCCGGGGAACACCGGGCTGGCCGAGATGGCAGTCATGGCAGCGCCCCGCCTCGACCCCGTTATGATGGCAGGTGGTGCAGGCGGGGACCCGGCGCTGATGGGCCTGGTGGTTGAAGGAAACATCGCCGGGCAGGGCAGGGAAGCGAAGCTGGGCGGGGGCGGCCGGACCCTCGGCGAGGGCGCCGGCCACAAGGGCGCCTCCCCCCAGAAGGGCCACCGTCAGAAGGACCGCCGCCGGGCGGCGCAGGCGAAGGATGATAACCGAAAGAGTCATATTCATAAGGAGCAAAACGTTAATATACCCCTTCTTGGACTGTCAAGGGAATTCGGCCCCACCGGCGGGGAGGAAAGCCCCGTTGTCAGGGTGGTTGCCCGGATCGCCCCCACCCTCTCTCCTCCCATGAAAAAGCGAGGTGGTGGGAAATCAGCCTGAACCTCCAAGACCTTTATTGAGGGAAAAGGTCGGAATGTTCGAATTCATGCTCCCCAAAGACCCCGGTTTTTTAGCTCGTTGTTATGATTACTATATTGGGAGGTGGATATATTTACTTTATGATGGACTGATCAGAAAAAAGGATAAAGTTCTCTGGGAGGAGGCAAGG
>JBFHXN010000139.1:0-6551 GCA_041598955.1 Desulfuromonadales bacterium
CCCTCCACCAGGTCGCCGTGGAGAACCGCCCGGCGGTTGCCCGTGGAGAGGTTGTCATAGGTGAGCACCCGGTAGCCGGCCTCGCCAAGGGCCTTGACCACGTGGCTGCCGATATAGCCGGCTCCGCCGGTGACGAAGATGCGGGGGGAGGGGGGGGTGCCAAGGGGATGGTTCTGAGTGGGCATGGGTATACGCTTTCTCCCAGATCGTCTCGTGGGGGGCCTGTTTCAGTAAACCTCGTCGTGACTTCCGACGGCGACCGGGATGAGAGTCTTGTCGTCCAGAATGAATTCTAGGGTGATGCGGTAGCTGATGTTGATGGAGACGGAATGAAGGTCCCTCAGTCGCCCCTTGAGGCGATGGAGCCGCAGGGAGGGGTGAAAAGGATCGAGTTCCAGCAGCCGCAGGGTTTTTTCATACTGGGGGAGCAACTCGGGGTGGCGCCGAAGGAAGCGGGACGCTCTCTTGTTGTAGCTTACCGTAAAAAGGATCCGGAAACTCAACGCCCGGCTTTCCTGATGCGGGCCAGGTGAGCGTCGACCGGTTCCTCGACGTATTGTCCATTCGCGATCTCGCTGCGAACCTCGTTGAGGGCGGCTTCCAGTTCACAGACCCGCAGACGGTTGTAGGCATCCAGGTCCATCACCACGTAGCGGTCCTTCCCCCGAACGGTGATGATGGCTTCCTCCTGGTCCTCAAGGGCTTCCTCGATGGAGGTGACGCCTCTGGTTTTCAGTTCGTTGGCTGCGATGCTCTTCATGAGATGGGCTCTCTGGTATTGTCTGCCATGCCGTCAACCGTACTATAAAGAGTACTCAGCGTCAAGGTCAGAGCTTGGAAGGCCCCTGGCTGATCGATCCTCTGTTTCGTAGCTGTCTCCATCTCAAAGATCCTAGGACCGTCCTATTCCCTGGTACTCGAAGCCCTCCTTGTGCACCATCCGGGGATCATACTGGTTGCGCCCATCGAAGATCGTTCTTCCCTTCATGAGGGACTTCATTCGATGAAAGTCCGGGCAGCGGAAGGGCTTCCATTCGGTCACGAGCAGCAGGGCATCGGAGTCCCGAAGGGCATCATACTGGTTGTCGGCCAGGAGAAGGCGGTCTTCGGCGAACCAGTCGGCAGGGAACTCCCGGCGAGCGGCCTCCATGGCCACAGGATCGTAGGCCTGGACCCGGGCCCCGGCTGCAATGAGCTCCTCAAGAAGGTAGCGGGAGGGAGCCTCCCGCAGGTCGTCCGTCCCCGGTTTGAAGGAAAGGCCCCAGAGGGCGAAGGTCCGTTTCCGGAGATCGGGACCGAAGCGGGCGGTGACTTTTTGGAAAAGCCGTCGCCGCTGGGCGTTGTTGCGCTTCTCAACCGCGGAAAGGATGTGAGGATCGACTCCGGCCTCCCGCGCCATCTGAATGAGAGCCTTGACGTCCTTCGGAAAACAGGAGCCGCCATATCCGCAGCCTGGATAGAGGAAGGAGTAGCCGATGCGGTTGTCGGAGCCAATGCCGAGCCGCACGTTCTCCACGTCTACTCCGAGTCCTTCGCAGAGGCTGGCGATCTCGTTGATAAAGGAGATCCGGGCGGCCAACATGGCATTGGCGGCATATTTTGTCATTTCGGCGTCCCGTATCCCCATGGTCAGGGTCCGGTTGTGGTTTCGGGTGAAGGGAGCGTAAAGACGGCCCATCACCTCCTGCGCCCGCTCGCTGTCGCTGCCGATGACGATTCGGTCAGGGCGCATGAAGTCCTGGACGGCCGATCCCTCCTTGAGAAATTCGGGGTTGCTGACAACGTCGAAGGGGATATCGACCCCACGCAGGTCAAGCTCCTCCTTGATGGCGTCCCTGACCCTGTCTGCGGTCCCTACGGGGACCGTCGACTTCTCGGCGATGACGGTGTAATCCTTCAGGTGCCTGCCGATCTGGCGGGCGGCTTCCAAAACCTGGGTGAGATCGGCGGAACCGTCCTTGCGGGGCGGGGTGCCCACGGCGATGAAACAGACCTGGGCTTCACGCATGGCCGCAGCAGGGTCGGTGGTGAATTGGAGACGACCGGAGGCAAGACCGTTGCGCACGAGGGTGCCGAGGTCGGGCTCGTAGATCTGAATCTCCCCTTTCCTGAGGGCTTCTATCTTCGGGGCATCGACATCCAAAAAAGTGACATGAAATCCCATTTCGGCAAAACAGGCTCCCGCCACCAGTCCGACATAACCGGTCCCTATGACGACAAGGTTCACTGGGGGGATCTCCTCGGGGGCGGGGTCTGATGAAGTGAGAAAGGGGCAGGTTCGATGGAAGGGTGGGCCAAGGTCAAACCAGGCCACGAAGGGTGACGGTCAAAAGAGCCACGAGCATCGAAGCGACCAATATCCGTGAACCCGGTCGGCCTCTTGCCGCGACGACTTTGATGGCGTGGTAGAAGACCAGGCCACGAAGCAGGGTGCCTCCCAGGTCGGGGAGGTTCTGGAGATGGTAGAAAAAAATCGCCAGAAGCAGGGTCGTCCCCAGGACCAGGAAGTCGATGCTGCTCAGAAAAAACTCACCCGGGTTGCGAAAAAGAATTTTCAGGACCGAAAACAGGGCGAGTCCAAGGACCAGTGAGTCGCCCAGGGTCGAGGCCCGAAGGCCGAAAAGAACATGTCCAGGGCCCGCTCTCTCGACGGTGAAGATGAGGGCCAGGCCTCCGAGATAGAGCAGTAGCAGCAGAAAAGGGTTGGTTGAGCTCCGGGTGACGAGCAGAAGCAGAACCGAGCCGGCCAGGATCGGTCCGAACAGAGGGAGAAAGGGTTCGCAGGGATTGCAGCCGACATAGGTCGCGAGGCCCAGGTAAAGAAAGAGAAGCCCTGAGATGACCGGCAAAGGCAGGTCGCAGAAATGCACCAGTTGCTTATAGGTGACCGATTCGCGGATCCCTGCGGTAGAGTCCCGGCGCAGGAAGGGGTAACGGTCCCGGTGGCGCAGCACGTGACGCAGTGCAAGATAGAAGAGGGCGGAGATGAGAAGATAGGCGAGCAGCAGCACCAATTCGGGTGTTTCGTGAAAAACCACGGCCACCGTTGCCCAGAAAAACGAGATGCCGTAGATGATGAGCACCGTGAACCGGTGCTGAAAGCCGAGGTCGAGGAACTTGTGGTGAACGTGGGTGAGATCAGGGGTGAAGGGGCTCTCGCCTTTCACCAGGCGCCGACTCATGACCCAGATGGTGTCGATGATGGGAAGGCCCAGGATCAGGACCGGGGCGAAGGGAGGGACTGACGCGGTTTCGGACTGGGTCAGAAGGATGGCCAGAAAGGCCAGGATGAACCCGACGGTCAGGCTTCCCGTATCCCCCATGAAGATGCGGGCCGGGTAGAAATTGTATTTCAGAAAGCCGAGCAGGCTTCCGAATAGCCCGGCGCTCAATGTCATCACGAGGATGTTGCCGTCGCGGTAGCCGAGCAGAAAAAAGGCCAGAAGGGCGATGAGGGAAACTCCCCCGGCCAGCCCGTCCAAGCCGTCGATGAGGTTGATGGCGTTGATCACACCGATCACGGCGAAGAGGGTGAAGGGGATGGCGACCCAGAGGGGCAGAATGATCTCGCCGGTGCCCAAAAGGTTGCCGAGGCTCTGGATATGGAGATCCCCAAGCACCATGGTGACGGAACAGGCGGCGGCCTGCCCCAGAAATTTCCAGCGGGGCTTAAGTCCCTGCAGGTCATCCACCAGCCCGGTCAGAAAGATGATGACGGAGCCCGCCAGCACGGCCCGGAGGGGACGGGTGATTTCCGAGAAGCTCAGAAGGGCCAAAAGCAGGGAAAGAAAGACGGCGATGCCGCCCAGGCGGGGGACTGCGGCCAGGTGAACCTTGCGGTCGGAGGGGTGGTCTACCGTCCCCCGGTCGAGGGCCCACCGGCGAAGGAGGGGGACCAGGAGCAGGGAGGTGAAAAGTGCCGTGAGCAGGATGTAGAAGTGGTTCATCCGCTTCTTCCGGTGGCCTGTTACGAGTGAGCGGGACTGTTCGGTCCTGAGGGAGGGGCGATAAAGATCTTGAGAGTCTTAAACCGAAACCCTTCTCCCGGGCAAGAATATTATTGAAGAGGAGAAGAGGTAGACGACCAGATGCCTCTGGTGTCGATGACGACCTTTTCTCGAAGCCGCACGGGATCGATTTTTCGAAAAACCTTATGATCCACGAGAAGAAGGAGGATGTCCGCTTCTTTTATGACCGAGTCCAAGTCATAGAGGGGAAACTCCTTGAAGGGTCTGGTCAGGTTCGGCTCACAGGCCATGATCCGACCAACTCGGCGGGAGAGAAGTTCCCGGGTGATCCAGAGCGCCGGCGATTCTCGAAGGTCATCGATGTCGGCCTTGAAGGAGAGCCCAAGGCATCCGATGACGGGGTCGGGGAGACCTGAGGCACTCTCCACCACCTTCTCGACAACCCACATGGGTTTGGCGTCATTGACCTCCCGGGCCGTCCGGATCAGGCGGGTCTCCCGGGGTGCCGAATGGACGATGAACCAAGGGTCGACGGCGATGCAGTGCCCTCCAACGCCCGGACCTGGCTGGAGAATGTTCACCCGCGGGTGGCGGTTGGCCAGGCGGATCAGATCCCAGATGTTGATCGAGAGCCGGTCGCAGACGACGGAGAGCTCGTTGGCAAAAGCGATGTTGAGATCGCGGAAGGAGTTTTCGGCGAGTTTGCACATCTCCGCGGTGCGGGCGTCCGTCGAAAGGATCTCTCCGGAAACGAAAGACCTGTAGAAATCCCGGGCTCTGTCAGTGGAGCCCGGATCGACCCCCCCGACGATCCGGTCGTTGCCGACCAGTTCCCTGAGGATATGGCCGGGCAAGACGCGCTCGGGGCAATGGGCGAAAAAAATTTGGGAATCCCTGTCGGAGGGCTTTCCTTGCGTAAAGAGGTCGGGGCGTGCCTGAGCCACGAGCTCGCGGATCCGCTCCGTCGTTCCCACGGGGGAGGTCGACTCCAGGATGACCAGGTTGCCCGGCCGCAGATGGGGAGCCAGGGCATGGGTCGCGGCATCGACATATTCGAGGTTGGGAATATGGCCCGGTTTGAAGGGGGTGGGGACGGCGATGATGAAGATATCGGCGGCGGCCGGCTCGGTGGAAGCCTTCAGAGACCCGCTCTGTACGGCGGCCTTGACCAGAATGTCGAGGTCGGGCTCGACGATGTGAATGTCGCCACGGTTGATGGTTCCCACAACGTCGGGGTCGATGTCGACCCCGAGGACCGAAAACCCCTTGGTGGCCAGAAGGCTCGCGGTGGGAAGCCCGATGTATCCCAAGCCGAGAACGCAGACCCTCTCCATGATTGTCCCCCTTGATCACATACCATCGATGGTGCCGGCCTCCTTGACCTTTGAGAGGCTAACCCATGTCCGAGAGAATTTCAACGATCCGCCTTGCGGCCTGGCCGTCGCCGAAGGGGTTTGAGGCTGTGCTCATGGCCGCGTAGGCTGCGGGGTCGCTGAGCAACCGATTGGCTTCAGCGACGATCCGATCCGGGTCGGTCCCCACCAGCCGAACCGTGCCGGCTTCGACCGCTTCAGGTCGCTCCGTGGTGTCGCGCATCACCAAAACAGGCTTCCCCAGAGAAGGAGCCTCCTCCTGGATGCCCCCCGAGTCGGTGATGATCAGGGTGGCTCGCTCCATGAGGAAGACGAAGGGGAGGTAGTCGAGGGGCTCGATCAGATGAATGTTGGGGCAGCCTCCCAGGAGGCGCCTGACCGGTTCCTGTATGTTGGGGTTGAGGTGGACGGGGTAGACCAGCAGCAGGTCAGGGTGTTCGGAGGCGAGCCGACCCAGTGCGTGACAGATCCTCTCGAAGCCCGCACCGAAATTCTCCCGGCGGTGCCCCGTCACCAGCACCAGTCGGCGGGCAGCATCAAGAAAGGGAAACTGATTTTCGAGAAGGGATTTGAGGGGTAGGTTTCTGTGTATGTTTTCGACCACCGATATCAGAGCGTCGACGGCCGTGTTGCCTGTGACGTGGATGCCTTCCTGGGCGATCCCTTCCCGGACAAGATTTTCACGAGCTCTGTCAGTTGGGGCGAAGTGCAGGTCTGCGATGGCCCCGGTGATACGACGGTTGATCTCTTCTGGAAAGGGAGCCTGCTTGTTCCCCGTTCGAAGCCCGGCCTCAACGTGGGCGACAGGCACGCCGGCATAGTATGCGGCGAGGGAGGCTGACAGAGTGGTGGTGGTGTCGCCGTGGACCAGGACGAGATTGGGCTGTTCCTTTGTGAGAACGGGTTCGAGGGCCTGTATGATAGCGGCGGTGAGGCTGGGCAGACTCTGCCCCGGGCGCATCAGATCGAGGTCGATCTCCGGAGCGATTCCGAAAAGGGTCAGGACCTGGTCGAGCATCTGCCTGTGCTGGGCGGTGACGCAGACCCGAACATCAAAACGCTCCGGGTAAAGCCGCAATTCCCTTACGACCGGGGCCATCTTGATCGCCTCGGGGCGGGTGCCGAAAATCAAAAGGATCTTCATTTTATAACCTGCTAATGGTGCTGCTGGGTAGGTCTGCCAGATGGAGAAGAGGGGGGGGATTCATCC
>JBFHXN010000140.1:0-6475 GCA_041598955.1 Desulfuromonadales bacterium
CCTTCCTCCCTTGGCAGGTTATCCTTACAGGAAGGAGAGGCTCCCATGTCCGAAGGTCGTCCCCGCATTCCGCCCCTGTTCGTCAGCGACTTCAGAGTCGACTACTCGGCCCCCTTCCGGCGTCACCTCAACCGCCTGGAGGTGGAGATCGGGCGGGAGGATTATCGCCATCTCAAGCGCGTTGAACTTCTGGAGGAGCTCCCCTCGGAGGCGGCCTTCCGGGGGATGGAGGAAATCACCGGACGACTTCTCAAGACCACCCAGAACAACTACAACCGCGATCTCCTGAGTCGCCTGAGCATCCGGGTCTATCTCGATCCGGGGCGCTACGAGATCTACTACCGGCTTCCCGACCGCTGCCTGAGGTTCGTCCCGGCCTGGCGGCACAAGGTTCTCACCCGCCTCTTTCGCCATCTCCCCGTCGCCGATACGGACTGGCATTCCTGCCGGGCGGCGCTTCCGGGCTTCGAGGCCCGGTTCCTTCCGGACCAGGCCGGGGGGGTGCTTCTGCTGAGGGGGAAAGAGGAGGGAGAGGGTCCCCTGCTCACGGCCACCCATGGTCCCTACGATCCCCATACCCTGGAGGTCGCCTTCTATTTCCTGCGCACGGGCAAGGGGGGGGCGGCCCTGGTCAATCTCGGTTTCTCGGGGCGCGAGCCCCTGACCGACGAGAATCTCGCCCAGCTCACCGCCTGGGGGGTGCCCCTCAATCCGAGCAACATCGACGTCATTTATCCCTACGTGGATCCCCGGGGGCATCCCTACGCCTACAAGCTCGAAGAGGGGCTGGTGGACCTCGCCAGGGCCCTGGGGCGAAAGCCCCCGACGACCGTCATCGACCTGCACGGCTGCGTCGGAACCCTTCCCGATGACCGCCGGGTGGTGGTGGGCCTGGGGGGGCTCCCCCCTTTCCAGGAGCCGGGGGAGCTCGGCGAGCTCGAGGAGCGGGGGGGAGTTCTCCACCTGGGGCCCCATGCCCGCCTACGCCAGGGCCTCGCCCTGCTGCGGGATCTCTCGGACGAACTCTACGTCCAGTTCTGCGCCGCCCCGCACCGCTGCTACAATTTTGTGGTTCTGGGGAAGATGCAGATGCTGGGTCGGCAGCTCGATCCCTCCTCCGAGATCCGCAGCCTGCTCCCCGGCGAGCAGCGCACCTACCTTCCGGCCGAGGACATCCGCTGGCTCCCCGGGGCAGGAGGCAACGCCCTGCAGCGGCGGGAAGCCCGCAAGCTCAGGGCTGACGCTCTCTGCCTCCACGTGGAGATCCCCACGGCGGTGCGGCGCCGGATGGTCCTGCGCCTGAGGGCTTTGGAGATCGGAGACTCCCTCGACGCCAGCTCCCTTTAGTGGGAGGGCTGATGAAAAACGCCCGTCTGCTGCGTTCCCCTTGATCTCGTCGCTGCGACGTAGCGTTCGCTACGCCTCACTCCTCGATCTTCGGGCGCCTTGCATCCGGGCATTTTTGATCAGCCTTGGGAACGGGTGGGTGCGCGCCCCAGGTCTGGAAAATACGTTTATCGCGGGCTTCGGGTCCCCTCGGGCAGGGTGGACTTTGCTGGTGGAAGCAGGTTTTTGTCAGACGGACCTATCCACGCTCCGGATCCAGGGCGAAGAGGGGCTCCGTGACCGATTCCTCCTTGCACCGGGGGCATCGACTGGGGCAGGTGAGCTTCTCCCGCTTGCCGAAGGTGAAGCCGCACTGACGGCAGGCGGCGGGGACGACGTGCAGGCGCCGGGGCTGATGGTGCTGGCTGCGCCGGATGTGCTCCAGGTGGCCGTAGATCTCCTTCTCCGGCAGCCCGACAAGGGCCGAAAGCTCCCGGGCGGAGAGGGGGGGGCCGTCGAGGCAGGCCAGGATCTGCCGGCGGCGGGTCGCTCCCTGCGGTGGCGGAAGGGGGGGCGGTTTTTCCTTCATTGGTTCGAACTCCCTGGAAAAGGGATGGCCAAGACCCCTTTGGAAACGGTTTTCCAGGCGCGACGGAGCCTTTCTCCACCGCTGGAGGGGAAAATTTCCCCTTGGCCGGCCAGCCGATCCGGTGTAGGATTCGCCCTGGTCCGGTGCGCTGCCACCGATGCCGGGCCGGGAGGTGACCGATGGAAGAAAAGAGTCTTTCCGCCATGATCGACGAAGGGTTCCGCGAGGCCGACCGGGGGAACACCCTTGTGGCCCTGATGCACCTGGAGGAGGTTCTCGACCGGACGTCCAATCCTGAGGTCACATCCTATCTGGCATACTGCCTCGCCAAGGAGCGGGGGCAATTCCAGCGGGCCCTGGATCTCTGCCGCGAGGCGCTGGAGAAAGAGCCGTCCAACGCCGTCCACTACCTCAACCTCGGCCGGGTCTACCTGGCCGCCGGCCGCCGCAAGAATGCCGTGCATATCTTTCGCAAGGCCCTGCGGGTTGGACGGAACCGCAAGATTGTCGAGGAGCTGGAGCGGCTCGGCCTGCGCAAGGCCCAGCCCGTCCCCTTCCTCACCCGGGACAACCCCCTCAATAAATATATGGGCAAGCTCCTCAGCCGGATGGGGTTGCGGTAGCGGGCCGATCAGCCAGGCCTGTCCGCGGGGCTGCCCTGCCTCTTCGAGAATAACAGTCTGTTAATCACCGTAAAAGGCCGGAGCCCGACAGGGCGCTCCGGCCTTTTACGTAACAAAGTCTCCCAGAGAGAGGGCCTGTCAGAAGGGGCGACGGCTCTTTCCCTTCTTGTATTCCCCAGAAAAAGGTTCCATCTCGATGGAGAGGCCCTCGACGAAGGAGCCAGTCCTGATCTCCACGGCCCGGGGCTGGTCCCCGCCGAGCACCCCGTAGGGCTCCCCGGCCCGGGGCATGTCCCAGGCGTGGATGCGGGCGGCCAGGTAGTAGGTGCCCCCCCGGGGGAGGTAGAGGGTGAAGCGCCCCTGCCCGTCGGAGAGGGTGGAGGCGAAGTCGGGGAGCCGCTTCATCTCCAGGTCGCGGTAGGCCATGGCGAAGCCGCCGGGGACCGGTTTTCCCTGTGCATCGACCAGCACCCCGCGAACGCCGGTATCGGTCTCCCGCTCGACCACCATCTTCTTGAAGAACATCGGCGCTTTCATCGGGGCCACCTGAAGATCGACCAGCGCCATTTTCCCGGTGGGGACCCGGGTCATGATCCGCTGGTGTTCCGAGTAGAAGTCCCCCGGGGAGAGGGGGCCCGTCGACTCGCCGCTCATCCTCTTGCGGGCCACGATGTAGTAGGTTCCTTCGGGCACCTCCACCAGGTAGCGCCCTTCGCCGTCGGTGGGGAGGGAGATGAACTGGGAGGGGCCGAGGAGGTTGGAGATGGTGTCGGGGTAGATGTTGACGAAGGCTCCCGCCAGAGGGGCATCGCTTCCCTTGACCCGAACCTGTCCGGTGATGCCGGTCTTCCCGCCGCCGTCTCGGTATTCGGCGACGACCTGTTCCGTGGGGCATTGCACCTCTCCGGCCCGTGGAAGGCAGGAGGCCGTCAGGGCTGCCAGGGCCAGGCAGGAAAGGGCCCTAAGAAAAAGAAGTTTGTTCATGGTTCCCTCCGGGACGGAAACAGTCGATGGTGGCCGGGCCCAGGAAAGAGGCTCCGACGAACAGTGTCAGTCTAGCGTTTTACGAAACGATGTCAAAGGATTCGGCGACGCCCGCCGGGGCGGTCCTTTGCAACCTGCCTCCGGGAGGCTAGACTTGAGCGGTGTAACAAATTCATCCTTCCCGCCGGAGCCGGGCAGCCGACGCCGGCGGACGATATTTGACGAACTGACACGGAAGGAAAGGCTCCTCCATGGATTTGCGATTCAAAAAAGGCGATCCCCTGAAGCAGAAAACCCCCTGCCTGGTGCTGGGGGCCTTCGAGGGGAAGCTGCGCACCCCCCTGTTGATCGCTCTCGACCGGGCCCTGGAGGGCGCCCTGACCCGGGCCTCCAGGGAGCGGGAGTTTTCCGGAAAAACCAGGGAGCTGATGCTGCTTCACCCGGGAAGCCGTCTGCCGGCCGAGCGAATCCTGCTGGTCGGTCTGGGCAAGGAGAAAGGGGCCGGGCTCGAGCGACTGCGTCAGGCCGCGGCGACGGCGGCCTGCTTCCTCCAGGGAAAGAGGCTGGATAACTTCGCCACCGACCTGGTCGCTCTGCCCGTCAAGCGCCAGAGCCTGGAAGACCGAACCCAGGCCGTGGTCGAGGGGGTCATGCTGGCGGGCTATCGCTTCGACCGTTTCCGGACGGAGCGGCGCGAGGAGCTGCCGGTCCCCTTCACCCGCCTGAGGCTCATGCTCGGGGAGGGGGACCGCACCACCCTGGCCGAGCGCGGAGGGGAGAGGGCCCTCGCCATCTGCGGCGGGGTGGCCCTGGCCCGCGATCTGGTCAATGAGCCCGGCAACGTCAAGTCTCCCGAGTACCTGGCTGCGGCGGCCCGGCAACTCGCCTCCGAGGAAGGGCTCTCCTGCACGGTGCTCGGCCGCTCCGAGCTCGAGCGGGAAGGGCTCGGGGCCCTTCTGGGGGTGGCCCAGGGGAGCGTGCGGGAGCCGCGGCTGATCGTCCTTGAATACCGGGGGGGAAACGGCGACGCCCGTCCCATCGCCCTGGTCGGCAAGGGAGTGGTCTTCGACGCCGGGGGGATCTCCCTCAAGCCGGCCGAGAAGATGGACGAGATGAAGATGGACATGGCCGGCGGAGCCGCAGTGCTGGGAACCCTGGCGGCGGCTGCCCGGCTGAAGCTTCCGGTCAACCTGGTCGGGGTCATTCCGGCGGTGGAGAACCTCCCCTCGGGCAGCGCCATCCGGCCCGGGGACATTCTCACCTCCCTCTCCGGGCGCACCATCGAGGTGCTCAATACCGATGCCGAGGGGCGGCTCATCCTCGCCGACGCCCTGACCTACGTGGGGCGGTACAAGCCCCGGGTGGTCATCGATCTGGCCACCCTCACCGGCGCCTGCATCATCGCCCTGGGACATCACGCGACGGCGGTGCTGGGCAACCACGAGGGGCTGGTGAGGCAGCTGATCCGGGCCGGGGAGCGTTCCGGGGAGCGTCTCTGGCAGTTGCCCCTCTGGGAGGACTATTCGGGGCAGATCAAGAGCGACATCGCCGATGTCAAGAACACCGGCGGGCGCCCCGCAGGCACCATCACCGCCGCAGCCTTTCTGCAGAAGTTCGCCTCCGAGTTCACCTGGGCCCATCTCGACATCGCCGGCACGGCCTGGGAGGAGAAGGGACATCACTACACCCCCAAGGGGGGGACGGGGGTGGGGGTCAGGCTGCTCATTCAGTATTTGAGAGCCTCCCTGGGCAGCGAGGACCAGGGATAAAGGGCTCCCTGGTCGTTTGACAGGCGCAGGGGCTCTGCTAGTGTAGGTCGAAATCCAGTTTCCGGGAGGGTTCTTGCTGAGGTATTGCGCGTGGTGCGACAAGTACCTCGGGGCCAAACCCGGGGAGGGGCATCAGATTCGGCCCAACCGCTGCGAAGTGGACACGGCCTCCATCTGCCCCGCCTGCCGGGAGCGGCATCTCGAGGAGACGTCGCCGTTGCATCCCCAAACCCGCCCCGTCCCGGCCTGACGGGTCGAGCGGGAGGCCGGTTCAAAAGATTCGGATGCCGGGAGAGAGGCCCGGACAGGAGAGGACTCACCCCTTTCGGGGTTACGGAAAAAGGGTTTTGAAGAGAATCGCCCCCGGGAGGCCCGGCAATGGATCGCCGGGCCCTGTTTGCGATCTGTCCCGGTCATGGGTGTGCCGAGTGACGGTCGGGGGGATCCCAGACTTGCCAATGACGTTAGTCCATGTTAACAATTTAGGCGTTTGTTTGAAGGAGAAGGGCTCGGGGGAAGTCGGAGCAGGTCCGGCGGTTCCCGGGGCCGTCCCGCTGCCGAAGGCCGGACCGTGGCTCGGCAGCCTTTTCACACCGGGAGAAAAGGAGTCAGGACGCATGGCTGAGGGAACGGTGAAGTGGTTCAACAATTCGAAAGGGTACGGTTTCATCCAGCTCGAGGGGGGCTCGGACGTCTTCGTCCACTATTCCGCCATCAAGATGGAGGGGTTCAGGACGCTCGACGAGGGGGGCCGGGTCAGCTTCGAGGTCCACCAGGGGGAGAAGGGTCCCCAGGCCGCCGAGGTCGTGCCCCTTTAGCGGCCCCTGGTAGACCGATCAAGGCTCCACGGCTTTCCGTGGAGCCTTTGAGGCTGCTGAAAAACCTCCATCTGCATCGTTCCCCTTGACCTCGTCGCTGCGACGTAGCTTTCGCTACGTCTCACTTCTCGATCTTCGGGCGCCTTGCATCTGAAGGTTTTTGAGCAGCCCGGAAAAAAACTGGTTTATCGACAATCTGGCTTCGCGGAAACCCGTGGAGCCTTTTTTAATGCCCTTGTCCGGGGCCGGCTTTGTCCTTGACATCCCCGGGGGCTGTTGCTAGTGTACGAGTTTCGGTAAAGAGCCGCCCTGGCAGGCGTTTTCCCGTCCCAAGGGGTCGTTTTCCCATGAAGGTGCTGGTGTCCG
>JBFHXN010000141.1:0-6467 GCA_041598955.1 Desulfuromonadales bacterium
GGTGGGTGGTCCCCCGCGACCTTTCCTCCTACCCCCTTCTTCCAGCCGACCAGCCGATCGTCGACAGACTCCTCGGTGACCGCTGACCCCCTTCCGAAAGAACCATCGCCCCTCTCGCCCCCCAATTATTAAAACAGTATTTTCAAAAACCCTTCAAGGAGCTTTTCCCGTCCGGGAAGGAAATCTCCTCGGATCAAAAAACCCAACGGGAACCCGGGGAAAAAAACGACCCTCAAAAAAAACTTCAGCTCCGCAACCCCTTGCCATCACTGAACATCCCGCCACTGTCCCATTTCTTCAAAAATCCTTATTGACTTAAATAGAACGGTGTATTATTTTTTAGCCGTCCTTGTCACAGATCGCTTCCCTCCCGCCAGGAGTTGCCCTTGCCCGGTCGCGGAAAAGATTCCTACTCCATCCAGTCCGTCGAAAATGCCCTCGACCTCCTGGAGGCCCTCTGCGAAGAGGACGAAGTCCGCATCTCCGAGCTGAGCGAGAAACTGGAGATGAACAAGACCAGCGTCTTTCGACTGCTGGCCACCTTCGAGAGCCGCGGCTACGTGGTGAGGGAAGAGGGGTCGGGGAAGTACCGCCTGGGGCTCTCGGCCTACGAGGTCGGCCAGAGGATGCTCTCCCGGATGGGCCTTCTGCGCAAGGCCCGCCCCTCCATGGAGAAGCTGGTGCGCCAATGCAACGAAGCGGTCTATCTCGTTGTCCGGCGGGACGGGGATATTCTGTTTCTCGACATGGTCGACACCGCCCACCAGGTCAAGATCGTCTCCCTGGTGGGCCGCCACCTCCCCCTGGCCTCCTGCGTCCCGGGGAAAGTCCTTCTCGCCTTTTTCGCCCCCGACGAGGGGGGACCTCCCGACCCCCCTTCCGCCGACATGGTCCCCGAAGAGGAGCTGGAAGCCATCCGGCAGCAGGGGTACTGCATCGACCTGCAGGGGGCCGGTGAAGGGGTCGCCTGCGTAGCCGTCCCGCTTTTCAACGGCAGCGGCGAGGCCGTCGGCGCCCTTTCCCTGGTGGGCCCCGACTTTCGCCTGTCCCGCGAAAAAATCGAGACGGACATCCTCCCCCACCTCAGGGAAGCCGGGGAAATCATCTCCTCCAAACTCGGCTACCTCGGCCACTACCTCAAAAAGGAAGAGGCCTGAGCCCCCCCAGGCTGCTGAACAACCCCCACCTGCTTCGCTCCCCTTGATCTCGTCGCTGCGAGGTAGCTTCCGCTACGCCTCACTCCTCGATCTTCGGGCGCCTCGCATCTGAAGGCTTTTGAGCAGCCTCAAAACCAGATGGCCAACAAGCTGAGGGGTGCGAGCCCGCCTCTTCTCTCTATCGTGAAATGAAATCGAGTTTGTAGCGGTCGCGGATGGTCTTCAGGAGGGTGCCGACTCCCTTGAGAGCCTGCCGGAACTGGTCCCGTTCCCTGTCGCGCATGACCAGGGGATCGACATGGTTGGTGGGTTTGGTTCCCGAGGCAAGGGCCCGCAACTGACGCTCGAGGCGCAACCGGACGAGAAAGGTGAAGGATTCGTCGAGGACCTCGAACTCCCCCTCCCCGAGAACTCCCTGCCCGCGCAGAAACTCCAGCTTGCTCCAGGTGCTCCCCCCCAGGGAGCCCGCCTCGAGGGCCATGAGGCTCGCCCCCAGGGTCAGGGCGAAGATGCCGGCCTTCTTGAGGTCGACCTTCCCCCGGTGCTCGCCACGGCGCTCGACCCGTATGCGCCCGAACATTCCCAGGGGGGGAGGAAAATGGCAGATATGCCGGGCCATGTAGGGAAGAAAGAGGGAGTGGCGCTGGACGGCGGCGCGGATATGGTCATGGAGCTGGCGCTCGAGATCCTCCTCGCCGTAAATGACCCGCAGGTCCTGGAACATGCCGAAGTTGACCATGTGCTCGGATTTGGGAACGGAAATCCACTGGTCGAGAACCCGCTTCCAGTCCGAAAGACTCCGGCACCACTGGGGGTTGCTCGCCATGGTGTCACCGGGGCAGCGGGGGACGCCGATCTCGTCCAGCGCGGCGGAGAGTCGGGAGGCAAAACGCTCGATCTCCGGAAGCCGCTCGGGCGGAAGATCGTCGCGGTAGACGATGGCGCTGTCCTGGTCGGTGCGCAGGGTCTGCTCCCCCCGCCCTTCGCTTCCCAGGGCAAGATAGGCGGCCCCCCCGGGGAGCCGAATCCCCTCCTGGCTCTCGAGCAAAAAAATGATCCGCTGGGTGAAGGCGTCGTTGAAATGGGAGATGAGCTGCACCAGGCTTCGGATGTCGGCCCCGGCGCGGTAGGCGTAATTCACCATGTCGAGCATCCGCCCGCTGACATCCTTCAGCTGGGGGATCGATTCGGCGGCCTCGATCTCCTGGTTCAGGTAGAGGGGGGTGCGGGACTGGATCCGCAAAAGGTCGGTGTCGGTGACGATGCCGACAAGCTCTCCACCCGCCCCGACCACCGCGAGCCGGTGGATATTGTGCTTGGCCATCTTGAACATGGCCTCGAAGACATAATCCCCGGGATGGACGGTGACCAGCCCCACGGTCATGATGTCGAGAACCCGGGTGGCTTGAATCGCCTCGCCCCCATCGGCGATCAGATCGCGAAGGTCCCTGACGGAGGCGACCCCCACGGGCCCTGCGCCGTCCACGACGATGAGTCCCGAGATGTTGTGCCGCTTCATGAGGCGGGCCGCCTCGGTCACGGCCATATCCGGCCCGCAGGTGATCGCCCCCCCCCGGCAGAGGGATTCGACCCGCAGAAAGAAGAAGCTCTCTTCGCTGATGGCGCTGTTCGGCATGAGCCCCCCGCTGAAAAAAGGCGTTTTTCAGCCATCTATTCTTCATCGTTTCACCATCGGATGCAACCGCTGTTTGTTAACCCGGCCTCGCCACCCCTTTTTTTCTCCAGGGATAAAACAGGGGGGCGCCCCTTCCGAAATCGAACTTAGCGGCTATACTGCCTGAAAAACAGGGGAAAAGAACTCCATCCCCGCCTGATGAAAAGGACTGTCAGGACCACACTTAGCGCCTTTGCAAAACACGGTTATATTTTTTTGTTGACTAGAACCGATTCCTCGGTTATTTTCTGCCTTAAGCCACGGCATTGGCCGTTCATTTGGCGCATTTCAAAAACGGGGCACCCCGAACAACGTTTTTCGAGATGGGTCTTCTGCCGCGAACCACCTTCCGACTCGGTCTTTTTCAGACCCCATTTTTTTGACGGATACAGAACGACGTACCGAATTAGTACGGCTTTCCCCCACCGCCCCGGCCCGGCGGTGGTCATGGAAACAGCAAGAGACGGGGGAGGGGGCGCCCCCGGGCAAAAAGGAGGTGCAAGGGAAACTTTTTTTTGGGAAACGCGGTCGATCTACTTCAACCTGGAGGAGTGTTCTATGGAAAAATCAGAGAAACTCAAAGCTTACTGGAAAGAGAACCTGACCTACATCACCATCCTGCTCTCCATCTGGTTCGGGGTCTCCTACCTGGCCGGCATCGTGCTCGCCAACACCCTCGACAAGATTCCGCTCGGTGGCTTCAAGCTCGGATTCTGGTTCGCCAATCAGGGGTCGATGGTCGTCTTCGTCGTCCTGATCTTCGTCTACGTGTCCCTGATGAACAAACTGGACCGGAAATACGACGTTCACGAGGACTGATATCCATCTGTCCCCCAATAGAATAGGAGTCATTGACACTATGAGTATCCTTGCCTGGACCTGGCTCATCGTCGGTCTGAGTTTCGCTCTCTACATCGGAATCGCAATCTGGGCGCGGGCGGCCTCCACGGGCGACTTCTACGTCGCCGAGAAGTCCGTGCACCCGATTCTCAACGGCATGGCCACCGGCGCCGACTGGATGTCCGCGGCCTCCTTCATCTCCATGGCCGGCCTCATCGCCTTCCTCGGGCGCGACGGCTCCATGTACCTGATGGGATGGACCGGCGGCTACGTCCTGCTCGCCATGCTCCTCGCCCCCTACCTGCGCAAGTACGGCAAGTTCACCGTCCCCCAGTTCATCGGTGACCGCTACTACTCCAACAGCGCCCGGGTCATCGCCCTGGTCTGCGCCATCTTCATCTCCTTTGTCTACGTGGCCGGTCAGATGCGCGGGGTCGGGGTGGTCTTCTCCCGCTTCCTGAACGTCGACATCAACTACGGTGTCATCATCGGCATGGCCCTGGTCTTCTTCTACGCCGTGCTCGGCGGCATGAAGGGGATCACCTACACCCAGGTGGCCCAGTACTGCGTCCTCATCGTCGCCTACATGGTGCCGGCGATCTTCATCTCCATCATGCTCACCGGCAACCCCGTCCCGCAGCTCGGCTTCGGCTCCACCATCAGCGCCGAGGGGGCCCAGATCCTCAACGACGCCTCGACCCAGGGCAAGTACCTCCTCGACGTCCTCGACGGCCTGGAAAAAGAACTCGGATTCAACCAGTACACTTCGGGCAAGCGCCCGATGATCGACATCTTCTTCATCACCTTCGCCCTGATGGTCGGCACCGCCGGCCTGCCCCACGTCATCATCCGCTTCTTCACGGTGCCCAAGATCCGCGACGCCCGCTCCTCGGCCGGCTGGGCCCTGCTCTTCATCACCATCCTCTACACCACGGCCCCGGCCGTGGCGGCCTTCGCCCGCACCAACTTCATCAAGACCATCCACAACACCCGCTACGAGGCGGCGCCCCAGTGGTTCAAGAGCTGGGAGAAGACGGGCCTGGTCGGCTTCAAGGACATCAATAACGACGGCGTCATGCAGTACACCAAGGACGCGGCGACCAACGAAATCAAGATCGACCGCGACATCATGGTGCTCGCCAACCCCGAGATCGCCAAACTGCCCAACTGGGTCGTCGCCCTGGTCGCGGCCGGGGGTCTTGCCGCCGCTCTCTCCACCGCGGCAGGCCTGCTTCTCGTCATCTCCGCCGCCATCTCCCACGACCTGATGAAGGGCGTGCTCATGCCCAACCTCTCGGAGAAGGCGGAACTGCTCTGGGCCCGCGGCGCCGCTGCCGTGGCCGTCTGCATCGCCGGCCTCTTCGGCATCTACCCTCCCGGCTTCGTCGCCCAGGTGGTCGCCTTCGCCTTCGGCCTGGCCGCGGCCTCCTTCTTCCCGGCCATCATCATGGGGGTCTTCAACAAGAAGACCAACAAGGAAGGGGCCATTACCGGCATGATCGTCGGCATCGTCTTCACCGCCGGCTACATCATCTACTTCAAGTTCATCAACCCGGCGGCCAATACCCCTGCCAACTGGTGGTTCGGGGTCTCCCCCGAAGGGATCGGCACCGTCGGCATGATCCTCAACTTCGTCTGCATGTGGGTGGTTTCCAAGCTGACCCAGGAGCCCCCCCAGGAAGTGCAGGAGCTTGTGGAGAGCCTGCGCTACCCCGAAGCAAGACCGTAGACCTTTCCTTTCCGATGCGGTAACATCAAGCGGCTGCCCGAAAGGGCAGCCGCCCTTTTTGTCTGAAGCCCCATCCTTGAATCCCTCAACAACCCGCACCCAGGACAATACGCGATGATCAAGCAGAAATGGATTCGGCTGACCCTCGGCGCCATTCTCGGCGGCTTTGCCGGGCTGAGCCTCACTAGCAGCGTCCTGCCCACCATTGTTTCCACCCTCGGGGGAGGAGACAGTTTCTTCATCCGCTGGGCCCTGAGCGATTATGCGGCCCACACCACCCTGCTCTGGGCCGTGGGGGGCTGGTCCGTGGCCAAGGTCGGCATCCCCAGAGCCGGCGCAGTCATCCTGGGGGTTGTGGGGCTCTGCAGCGGACTTCTTCTCGGCGGCGTGGCCCTGGGGACCCAGGCCACGCTGCTTCTCACCACCGGTCTCGGCGGCGGAGCCTACGGCGTTCTCGGGGGGCTTCTTCTCGGCGGCATGCTGCGCAGCGACAGCGAACCCACCCTTCCGGCCGAGGGGGACTGAAACCTCACCCTTTGAGCGCAGAGACCGGGAACCGTCCAGGGAAGAAAACCCTGAGCTCCCCGGCCTCACGGCTCCGAATTGTCTCCCATTGCCGCAGAACGAAGATCCTCAAGGAGGTCGACCACGATGGCTCTCAAGGAACGAGTCGACGTCAACTTCTTCCGTCCCTCGACGGAGAGCATGCGCCGGGAGGTGGGAATCGCCTCCACCATCCTGGTCCTCTGGGCCCTTCTGAGCTACGGGCTCCCCCTGCTCATCTGGGTGGCCGGACTCGACGACCCGCTGGGCAAGTCGGTTCTCACCGAGACCCCCTTCCTCGGCTTCCCCCTGCACTACTGGCTGATCGCCCAGGGGTGCACCATCGGCTACGTTTTGCTCTGCAAGCTCTACTGCGTCCTGTGGGATCGTCGGATCACCCACGGGCAGCGGCAGGGGCAGGAGAGGCCCTCATGAACCGGAGACTTCTGACCGCCGGGGGGACCCTGGCCCTTCTTTTCCTTTCGGCCACCGCCTTCGGGTCCGCGGGAGAGGAGATCTACCA
>JBFHXN010000142.1:0-6416 GCA_041598955.1 Desulfuromonadales bacterium
GATGCGCAGGCCTTCTTCGGCGTCGGGGACGACCCGTACGGGCTCCTCGAAGGTGTCCTCCCCCTCGCTGTCGTCGAAGGGGTCGGGGGCGAGGGACTCGAAGATGGAGGCGAGGTTGTGGCCGGCGCCGGCGCGCGGCGGGGGGGCCGGGGCTCCTTCGATGAGCTTGGCGGGGATCTCGGCGAGGAAGCGGCTGGGGGGGTTGAACTGGAAGGAGCCGTAGATGCGGCGGCGGCGGGCGTGGGTGAGGTGGAGCTTCTCCATGGCGCGGGTCATGCCGACGTAGCAGAGGCGGCGCTCCTCCTCGACCTCTTCTCCCTCGTCGGTGGCCCGGGAGTGGGGGAAGAGCCCCTCTTCCATGCCGGTCATGAAGACCAGGGGGAATTCGAGCCCCTTGGCGGCGTGGAGGGTCATGAGGGTGACGCGGTCGAGGCTGGTGTCGTAGCTGTCGAGGTCGGTGACCAGGGCGATCTGCTCGAGGTAGTCCTGCAGGGTCCCCTCGCTGCCGCGGTGCTCTTCCATGCCGGCGAGGAGCTGATCGAGGTTCTCCATCCGACCCTTGGCCTCTTCGGTGCGCTCTTCGCGCAGCATGGGGCCGTAGCCGCTCTCCTCGATGAGCTCGGCGGTGAGCTGGGGGTAGGGAAGCCGCAGCAGGCGCCGGGTGAAGTCGTCGACGAGGGCGAGAAAGGACTCGATTCCGGCGGCGGCCTTGCCCCGGATCTCGCCTCGCTCGAGGGCGATGCGGCAGGCGCCGAGGAAGCCCCCTCCCTCTTCTTCGAAGGCTCCGATCCGCTCGATGGTGACGTTGCCGATCCCCCGGGGGGGGGTGTTGACGACGCGCTTGGCCGAGAGGCTGTCGGCCGGGTTGACGAGGAGGCGCAGGTAGGCGAGGACGTCCTTGATCTCGAGGCGGGCGAAGAACTTGATGCCGCCGACCATGACGTAGGGGATGCGCCCCTGGGCGAGGGCCTCTTCGAAGGGGCGGGACTGGGCGTTGGTGCGGTAGAAGACGGCGATCTCCCGCAGGGGGCGGCCGGCCCCTTTGGCCCGGGCGATCTCGGCGGCGACGTAGCGGGCCTCTTCGAAGTCGTCGGGGAGGACCTCGACGCTGAGCTTGTCGCCGGGGGGATTCTCCGTCCAGAGCTCCTTCCCCTTGCGGCCGACGTTTTTGGCCACCACGTCGCCGGCGGCGGCGAGGATGGTGGCGGTGGAGCGGTAGTTCTGCTCGAGGCGGATGACGGTGGCGCCGGGGAAGTCTCGCTCGAAGCCGAGGATGTTGCCGATCTCGGCGCCGCGCCAGCGGTAGATCGACTGGTCGTCGTCGCCGACGACGCAGAGGTTGCGGTGGCCGCCGGAGAGCAGGCGGGTGAGACGGTACTGGATGGCGTTGGTGTCCTGGAACTCGTCGACGAGGACGTGCTGGAAGCGCTCGGCGTAGCGCTTCGCCACGGCGGGGTGCTCCTCGAAGAGGCGCACGGTCTGCAGCAGCAGGTCGCCGAAGTCGAGGGCGTTGGCCCGGCGCAGCTTCTCCTGGTAGAGGGCGTAGACCCCGGCGTGGAGCTCGGCCAGGGGGTCGTCCGAGGGGACCTGCCCCGGGAGGAGGCCCCGGTTCTTGAAGCCGTCGATGGCGTGGGCCGCGGCCCGGGGCTTGAGGGTGCGCTCGGGGACGGCGAGCTCCTTGAGCACCTCCTTGAGCAGGCGCTCCTGGTCGCTGTCGTCGTAGATGGTGAAGGAGCCGGTGAAGCCGAGGGGCGCGATCTCCCGCCGCAGGATGCGCACGCAGGTGGCGTGGAAGGTGGCCACCCAGGGGGACTCGGCCTCGCCGAGGAGCCGCTCGATCCGCTCGCGCATCTCGGCGGCGGCCTTGTTGGTGAAGGTGACGGCGAGGACGCGCCAGGGGGGGACCCCCTTCTCGCGGATCAGCCAGGCGACCCGGTGGGTGAGGGTGCGGGTCTTGCCCGAGCCTGCTCCGGCGAGGATGAGCAGGGGGCCGTCCCCGTGCTGCACCGCCTGGCGCTGGCCGGGGTTCAATCCCGAGAGGAGGTCCTTCATTCCCCCTCCTCCCCGAGGGTGCGGGTCATCAGGGCGCGGTTGTAGGCGCTCACCATGTCGCGGCGGGAGATGAGCCCCACCAGGCGTTTTCCGCTCTCCTTGTCGACCACGGGGAGCTGCTCGATGTTGCGGTAGCCGATTTTCCGCATGGCCCGGTCGAGGTCGTCATCCTCGTTGACGGTGATCACCTCGGTGGTGGCGAGCTCCTTGATGACGACGAGGTCCATCAGGTCCCGCTCGAAGACGACCCCCATGAAATCCTGCACGGAGATGATGCCGGTGAGCTCTCCGGAGGGGTTGACCAGGGGGAAGTTGGTGTGGCGGGTGCGGGCGATGAACTGGGTGAACTGCCGCAGGGTCATGTTCTCGGGGACCGATTCGGGGTCTCGCACCATGACCTCGCCGACCCGGAGGGACTTCATGATGTTGCGCTCCTTGCCCGCCTCGAGGTTGATCCCCTCCCTCGAGAGCTCCTCGGTCTCGATGCTGTCTTTCTTGAAGCGTCGGCAGATGGAGGTGCCGATGACGCAGGTGAGCATGATGGGGATGATGACCTCGTAGGAGGCGGTCATCTCGAAGAGCAGGAAGATGGCGGTCATGGGGGCGTGGGTGACGGCGGAGAGAAAGGCCCCCATGCCGACCAGGGCGTAGGCGCCGGGGGAGGCGGCCACCGTGGGGAAGAGGACCCGGGCGAGGCCGCCGAAGGCCCCGCCGGCCACGGCCCCCAGGTAGAGGGAGGGGGCGAAGAGCCCGCCGGGGAGCCCCGAGCCGAGGGTGATGGAGGTGGCCACGGCCTTGACCAGCACCAGGGCGGCCAGCAGCAGCCAGAGCCCCTCGCCATGGAGGACGGTCTCGACGAACTCGTAGCCGTTGCCGAAGATCTGGGGGAAGAAGATGCCGATCCCGCCGACCAGCAGGGCCCCCGCGATGGGCTTGGCCAGGGGGGAGAGGGCGAGGGCGTCGAAGCGGTCCTTCACCTTGTAGTGCAGGGAGATGAAGCCTGCCCCCAGCACGCCGATGAGGATCCCCAGGCCGAGGTAGAGCACGAGCTCCCAGGCGCTGGTCAAAGTGTAGGGGGGGACGGCGAAGGCCGGGGTGTTGCCGAGCAGGGCCCGGGAGACGACGGTGCTCATGCCGCTGGCGATGACGATGGAGGTGAAGCTCGAGAGCTCGAAGGAGGAGAGCAGGACGATCTCGTGGGCGAAGAAGACCCCGGCGATGGGGGCGTTGAAGGTGGCGGCCACCCCGCCGGAGACCCCGCAGGCGACGAGGGTCTTGAGCCGGTCGCCGCTCATCTTGAAGGCCTGGCCGAACTGGCTTCCCACCGCGCCGCCGATCTGGGCGATGGGCCCTTCCTGTCCCGCCGAGCCGCCGGTGCCCAGCACCACCGCCGAGGCCACCCCCCGGGTGAAGATGGTGCGCATCCGCAGCTTCCCCCCCTTGAGGTTGACCTGGGCGAGGAAACGTGAGAAGCCGAACTTGAAATCCTCGGGGTAGAGCATGCGCAGGGGGAGGATGAGCAGGGCCCCGGCGAGGGGGAAGAGGACCACCAGCAGCCGCGTGGGGCTCCACTCGTGGAAGGAGATGGCGAAGAATTCACTCCCCTGCTCGATGACGGCCCAGTCGAAGAAGTCGATGAGCTTGCGGAAGGCGTAGTTGCAGAGCCCCGAGAGCAGGCCGATGGCCACCGCGAGGATGGCCATGAAGGTATTCTCGCTGACCCGGAAGCGGCTCAGGATGGCGGTTAGACTGTGCCGCAGCCAGCCGAGGAGGCGTATCTTGATTTCCAAAAGCAGCAATTCCCTTCCGGACTTGTCCCTGCCGCCGGGGCGCGGCGAAGGGCAATTTTGCATGCTAGCACCGGGGGACGGGGGTTGTAAACCTATGAAGGGGGCCAGAGGGGAAAGGAGCTTATGGTCCTGGGTCGATCCTGACTTTCGTGCCCTGCCCTCACCCCCTTCAAGATCGCCGAGCGGAGGTCTTTTCATCCGGGGCCTTCGGGGACGAATGTCCGAAGCCATGTAGGGTGGGATAAGCGAAGCGTTCCCACCGACCATCCGACCAAAATGGTGGAAACACCCCTGCGCGCCTTATTCCACCCTACCAGAATGCTTTGACGCCAAAGAAAAGGAACCCGCCAGGCCGGGCGGGACCGGCCAGAGAACCGTTCAAAACCCGGGGGTCTCGCCCCCCGACGGCGCCCTACTCTTTTGCTGTGCGGCAAAAGAGTAGGCAGAAAAACGCACCCCATCGCCTTGCCCGCCGAAGCTTGCGCTTCGGCGGGTTCCCTGCGCTCGGCAGACGTTTGGCGGGCGGACAAAAACTCGCTGCGCTCGGACATTTGTCCGCCTCTCTCGCCAAACGTCCACCTCCCTCCGGCTGCGGCAAAGGGGGGGAGCCACCAACCTCACGGATTCCCCAAACGCAAAAAAGCCCGGATCTCTCCGGGCTTTTTTGCGTTATCTACAAACCTTCGACAAAACCTACCAGGTCCTCACCCGGCCGGTGTCGAGGTGGACGAATCCGTCCCTCGGGTAGTAGCCGACCCCCCCGCCCCTGAGGGCGACCGCCGCCCGGCGCAGATTTTCCAGCTCCCGGCCCGGCAGGCGGATATCGATGGCGCGCCCCGACATGTGGAGGCTCTTGCGGGCGACCCCGCCCCCTCCGGCCTGACGCAGCATCTGGTTGGTTTCAGGGGAGCGGAAACCGGAGATGACGCTGAAGGGGGAATCGGTCCCCATGCGCCGGGAGAGGCGGTGGAGCATGTCGAGAAGCTGGGGATCGATGGGCTGAACCTCGTCGGTGCGGTAGTCCCGAAGAAGGTAATCGATTTCGGCCAGGGCGTCGGGCTGGTATTCGCCCCTCACCCAGTAGTTGGCTCCGAGCAGGCGCTCTCCGGTATGCACGTTGAAAAGGGAAAGGGTCCGCTCCGGGGCGGCTTGTTCCCCCAGGCTGGCCAGGGCCGGCCAGGGAAGGGCCAGACCCGCCGCGGCGCAAAGGCCCAGGCGGAGAAAGTCGCGCCGGGGAAGAGGCCGCTTCATCAGGTTGTCCATTTCCAGTAAGTCCATCCAGCACAACTCCATCGGCATTGATCATCGGGGCCGTCAACGGCCGCGGGTTTTATAAGCAATGACTGTGCCAGAAATGGTCATATTTTGCTCACACCTTCCCTCGGAGCGGACAAGGGATGAATATCACTTATCCGATGGGACTCCTTTTTAATCTCCAGCAATGCCCTTCGGTCCCTCGCCTCCGGGAAAACTGTGTAAAAAATGCATATTTTCCGCGCATTTCGGCCAGGCCATGCGGCCATTTTACGAAATGGGCCCTTCCTGGCCGGAATGGGCGCCTGCAGGTTCTGCGGGGGGCTGACCCCGGTCGGCCCTCGAGGGTCTGGAGTCAAGAACCTTCGGTCCCGAGGATAATGTAAGTACAGGGAAGAGTGTCCACAGAGGAGGGGTGGGGTGGGCCCCGACATCCCCTAACGCTTGGGGTGCCCCAGAAGGCCCGCGGCCAGATATCCCAGCAGGGCTCCGAAAAGCAGGGTGATGGGGAAGAAGATGATCATCGACATGCTCAGCTTCCAGAAGAAGAAGCGGAAGGTGACGGCGCCGGTGTTCTGAACGATGAGGATCAGCAGCAGAACCGCGCCGACCGACAGAGCGATGGTTTTCGGCTTCATGTTTCCCTCCATGCGATACGGGGTGACAGGCCCGTCAACGGGGGGGCGCCATCCCCTTTTCCCTCAACTCCCGCAGGGCTTCGGGACTTTTCCCGGGATCGGCAACCCCCATGGCCCGGAAGACCTCCGGGGACTTGGTGAATTGAATGCCGCGGTATTCGACCACCTGCACGTGATTCCCCCAGGGGTCGAGGAAATCGAGCCCCTTCCCGGGCAGGATCCGGGCCTCCGTCCCTGAGAGGGCCCGCCGGACCCGTTCCCGGTCATCGACCACCAGGCCGAAGTGGCGGGCGCCGTCCGGCACCCGGTCCCGTGACTCGGCAAGGGCGATGAACTGGTCTCCGAGGTCGACAAAGGCCATGGCCGTCGTGCGCCCCCTCAGCCTGAGCTCGAAGAGGCTGCCGTAGAAAACCAGGGCCTCCTCCAGGTCGCCGACTTCCAGGGCCACGTGGTTGATCCCCAGGGCCCGGGCCTTCTCTTCCGGTGAGGCTCCCATCCCTTGCTCCTCTTGTTTCCCCATCGGAGGCCCCCCCTTCAGGAATGGGGCAGGGGGATCACCAGCACCGGCCGATGGCTCTTGCGCAGCAGTTTCTCCGCCACGCTTCCGAGAAAGGCATACTTGAGCCTCCCCTTTCCGTGGCTGCCGAGAACGACCAGGTCGGCGTCGATGCGGTCGGCCGCC
>JBFHXN010000143.1:0-6393 GCA_041598955.1 Desulfuromonadales bacterium
CTACGAGGTGCTGGTCATCGACGACGGCTCCACCGACCAGACCCCCCAGGTGCTCGCCGAACTGCAGCGAAAACATCCCCGGCTGAAATTCCTGCGCCAGGAGAATCGGGGCCTCGCCGCTGTGCGCAACCGAGGGGTGGACGAGACGACGGGGGACTACCTGCTTTTCCTCGATGCCGACGACCGCCTCCTGCCGACGGCCCTGGATCGGTTCCGGGATTTTCTCTCCCGATATCCCGGCCCCTGGGGCATGGTCTTCGCGGGGCACCTCTCGGTCCACCCCGACGGCCGGGTCAAGGAGCATCCGGCCTGCCCCCTGGGGCCCGATCGGAAAGACAACTTCCGGAATTACCTGCGCCGGAGGTTCGGTATCTCCAACGGGGCGGCTCTCATGTCCCGGGGGATTTTCTCCACCATCCGCTATCCGGAGCATCTGCGCAGCACCGAGGATATTCCCGTTTTCGCCCAGGTGCTGGCCCTTTACGACTGCGCCTCGATCCCCGAGCCCGTCCTGGAGGTTCACAAGCACGACGACAGCATGCGAAACGATCTGGAAGCGATCCGGCGCACGGGGACCTCGGTGGTCGACCGGCTCTTCGATCCGAAAATCCTGCCGCAGGAGCTGATGGCCTGCCGGGAGGAATTCCTGGCCCGGCAGAGCCTCTCCCTCTTCCGCGCCCTCTACCTGGCCCGCCGCTACCGGGAGGCGAGGGGGCACTTTCACGAGGGGATCCGCCGCTCCCCCCGACTGCTGCTGGAGGGAGCCTACCTCTCCAAGTACCTGCGCAGCTTCCTGAAGGGGGAGTTGCCCGGGGGTGGGGAGCGATGACGGCGAGAGGCGGGGAGCGGGAGGGGTTCGTGCTCCCGCGCCGGGACGGATTCCGGGTTCTGGGCCAGAACCGGACCGATGTTTCCGGACTGATGGAGGCCCTCCTCCCTGACCCCGACAGTGCTCTGGGAGGCGCGGAGGTCTTCAAAAGGGGGAGCCGCAACCATGCGGTGCGCCTCGATGTCGGCGGGCGTCCCTATTTTCTCAAGCGCTACAACTGCCTGGGATGGCTTTACCGCCTCGGCAACGCCTTTCGCTCCTCCCGCGCCGTGCGGACCTGGAGGATGACCCTGGCCTTTGCGGCCCGGGGGATTCCGGTCCCCGAGCCCCTGCTCTGCCTGGAGGAAAGGCGCTTCCGGCTGCTGGGGCGATCCTACCTGGTGAGCGAACTGGTGGAGGGGGGGGAGTCGCTGCACCTGCTCTGGCCCCGGCTCGACGAGGGGCAGCGCCGGGAAGTGCTGATGGCCCTGGCCGATGTCCTGGGAAGGATGCACGCAACCGGCGCTTTTCACGGCGACCTCAAGTGGAACAATATCCTGGTCCGGCCCGGGGGAGGATCGCCCCGGGTCGTGCTGGTCGATCTCGACGGCAGCAGCGTCGGGTTCATGTTCCGACGCCGCAGGGCGCGCAAGGACATCGACCGTTTTCTGAAGGATCTGGATGTCCAGGGGCACGCCCCTCATCTGGTTCCCTTTTTTCATGAGGCCTGGCGATGCCGGATGAACGGGGAATAGAGACGGCCCATTCGGCCCTTCCCGGACCGTTCCCCACGGCACTGATCCGCCGGTGGAACAGTCTCTCCAGGGAGTCCCTCGTCAGCAACGACCGTTTCGTGGCCGAAAGGTCCGGAGGGTTCCTGGTCCGTCGCCGCCGGTCGGAAGAGGCAGAGGCTGCACTGCATGCCCTGCTTCCCGACCCGGACCGGCTCCTCGAGGGAGGCTCCGTCCTGCCCGGTCGGGGAAATCGCTGCCTCAGCGCCGTGGTCGAAATCGGCGGGCGGCGTTATGTCCTCAAGCGTTACGACAGCCGGGGCTGGTGGTACAGATTTCGTCACATCTTCCGGCGCTCCAGGGCCCTGCGCGGCTGGCTCTGCATGTGGAGCTTCCTGATCCGCGGCTTCGATGTCCCTCAGCCCCTGATCTGCCTCGAAGAGCGCCGGTGGCGGCTATTGGGCCGCGCCTATCTTCTTTCCGAGTTTGTCGAGGGCTCCGAGAGACTTTCCGATTTCTGGCCCCGGGCCAGCAATGAGGATCGGGAATCGCTGGTCAGGAGATTCGCCTCACTCTTCGGCCGCCTGCATGCCTCGGGATGCATTCATGGCGACTCCAACTGGGACAATCTGCTGTTGACCCCAGACCAGGGAAAGGGTCGACTCATCCTGGTCGATTTCGATTGCAGCAGGGTCTATGGGAGGGCCAGGCCGGATAGGGCCAGACGGGACATCCAGCACTTTATGCGGGACATGGATCGGCTCGATTCCGAGGCCCGGGCATTCGAAACCCTCTTCCAGGAAAGCTGGTCGGCCTGGATTGAAGGGAGCGCAAAATGAAATCCTCTTCAGGGGAAGTCCTGTGACCTCCCTTCCTCGTCATCCCCGTTTTCACAACGACTGGGAGAAAGTGCCATGAGCCTGGAAAAAATCCACAACCACTTCCAGAAGAGCCGTCAGGCTCTTGCTGCCGCCGAAGAAGCCCTTGGCGAGAAAATCCTGCGCTGCTGCGGGACGATCAGCAAGGCTCTGAGGGGGGGACGCAAGGTTCTGATCATGGGCAACGGAGGTTCAGCCGCCGAGGCTCAGCACTTCGCCGCCGAGTTCGTCGGCCGCTTTCTTCTTGAGCGCAAGGCGCTGCCGGCCATCGCTCTGTCAACGGATACTTCGATCCTGACCGCCGTCGGCAACGATTACGGCTTCGACGAGATCTTCCGTCGGCAGGTCGAGGCCTTGGCAGCGGAAGGAGACGTGGTAATCGGCATTTCCACCAGCGGCAATTCCCCCAACGTTCGACTTGCCCTCGAGGCGGCCCGGGAGATCGGCTGCCACACCGTCGGACTCCTCGGCAGGGACGGCGGTGTTATCGCATCACTGGTGGACATCGATCTGACCGTCCCGGTCAAGGAGACCCCCTTTGTCCAGGAGGCCCACCTGGCGATCGTTCACCTCATCTGCGACCTTGTTGAGAAGGAACTTTTCGCCAGCCAGGGCTGATCACACCCGCTGGTTCTGGGAGTACACCCCATGCTTGTTTCCGTCGTCATTCCCTCCTACAACCACAGCGATTACGTTCGGCAGGCCGTCGAGAGCGTCCTCGGGCAGGTCGGAGTTGAGGTCGACCTGATCGTCATTGACGATGGTTCCCGGGACGGCAGTGCCCAGCTGCTGCGCAATCTTCTGGCCGAATTTGGGAGCTTCAGGCTCATTGCCAGGGAGAACCGGGGGCTTCTGCATACACTCAACGAGGGACTCGGTCTTGCCCGGGGAGAGTTTTTCTGCGAGCTGGCATCCGATGACTTTCTCCCTCCGGACAGTCTCTCCAAGAGGGTCTCCTTTCTTCAAGAACGTCCAGAGTGCGTGGCGGTTTTCGGTGACGGATATTCGGTCCTGGGGCAAAACGTGACGGCGGAACGGATCGTCGATGCCCGTCGCCGGAAGCTCTTCTCTCTGCCCGATCCCATTCCAGCCATGCTCGGGGGAGCCATGCCGGTCTTCGCCACCGGTCTCTTTCGCACCGGGGTGCTGCGTTCCATCGCCGGCTTCGACGCCGAAACGTTTCGCTATTACGAGGACCTCGATACCCCCTTTCGTCTCGCCGCCGCCGGGACGTTGGGGTTTCTGGACGAGACGCTTTTTTTCAGGCGCGAGCATGAAACCAACGTCAGCCGGACCACGCCCCACATCCGCGGCGAAAAGGTTCTCTGCTATTCCAAGCTGCTCAAGGAGCCGGGTCTGGCTTTTTACCGCCGTGAGATCCGGCGGAGCCTACGCCGCTCCCTTCTCGCTCTCGGCCGGTACCTGAGCCGGAGCAGGGGGGGGACGGCTCGGGAGCGTGAAGTCTTTCGGAGGGGCTGGGGGTATATCCACCGCGACCCGCGGCTGCTCTGGCACCTTCTGCGCTGGGGGAGAAATTAATCGAGGGCTGTGCCTATCAATAGCGACGTTTTTTCCCTCCCGGCTTCTTCTTTTCCAGCCCTTCACCATTTCTCCCCCTCTCTCCCATCCTGGGGTCAAATACTTCTCCCTTTTACGCCTGGACTCTTGAATCTGCCGGACAAGTTGCGTATTATTGGGCGCCCTTCAGAACTCACTCCAGGGCTCTGACAATGGCCATCAATGACCGGGAGCTATTTTTGAGCCTTCGTGTGAACCTTCCCTTCTGGCCCACCCTCCTTACGGGTGCCTTCCTTCTTTCCCTGGCCTGGTTTCTGTTGTGGCGCCTCTACCCCCAGATAGCCGCCGAGAATCAGAGCATGGAGTGCTTTCAAGCGCTCTGCCTGGGGGGAGGGACTCTTCTTTACGTCATTCAGGTCCCCTCGAAGCCAAGGCCTGAACTGAAAATCATCACTGCCGGGCTTTCCCTGCTACTGCTGAGCATTTTGCTGAGGGAGCTCGACCTTGCCAAGGCCGGAGCTCCCGAATGGTTGCTTCTGGTCGGCACAGGAAAGGGGCGGTTGTTCCTTTTGGGAGCCCTTTGGCTGGCGCTTCTGACGACGGCCCTCCCGCGTTTCGGCCTGGTCTACAGGGTCGGTATTGCTTTTCTGGGAACCCGTTCGGGTGTTCTTGTACTCCTCGCCGGGAGCCTCTATCTTCTTTCCTGGCCCTTCGACAAACACATTTTTCATTTTTCACGGCCCACCGACATGTTCCTCGAGGAACTGGTCGAGGCCCACGCCGGCCTGTTGCTGCTCATCAGTGCCTTTTTCGAAAGGCGAAGAGACCAAAGCCTCTGACCAAGGAAACACGTGTCGAATTCAGCCGCATCCTCAGGGAGCGTTTCTTGAAGAAAAAGAAAACCTACCAGCCCATCGATTTAGCCGGGGTCAAAACCTACTCCATCCGGACCCGCGACAACAAAGTCAACGTCCGTGAGCACTTCGCGGGGGCGCCCCAGGCGGGGATGTCCTTCGAGGAGTTCTTCTCGTCCCTGCCGCGCCTGCTCGGGGCCGACAGTCTCCGGGGGGTGGTCGAGGCGGTGGTCAATGCCCGGAGAAAGGGCAGGCCTGTGGTTCTTGCCATGGGAGGCCACGTCGTCAAGTGCGGCCTGCAGCCCGTGTTGCGGGCCCTGATCGAAGCCGACGTCATCACGGCCGTGGCCATGAACGGCTCGGCGGCCATCCACGATTTCGAGGTCTCCCTGGTCGGGGCCACCTCAGAAGACGTGGGGGCCGTTCTCCACTCGGGGGACTTCGGCTTCTCCGAGGAGACCGGCGGAGGGATGAACCGCGCCCTGCGCGAGGGGCTCGCCAAGGGGCTCGGTTTCGGGGAGGCGATCGGGCGGGAGATTCTGGATGGGGTTCATCCCCACGCCGATTTCAGCCTTCTGGCCACCTGCGTGAAGCACGAGGTTCCGGTCACCGTCCATGTGGCCGTGGGGACCGACATCATCCATCAACATCCCGCAGCGGACGGGTCGGTGCTCGGGGAGATGAGTTTTCGCGATTTTCGTCTGCTCACCTCGGTGGTGGCCGACCTCGGCGACGGTGGGGTCTGGCTCAACGTCGGTTCGGCGGTCCTTCTCCCGGAGGTCTTCCTCAAGGCCCTTTCCATCGCCCAGAATCTCGGGCACCACGTCGATGGCTTCACCACCGCCAATTTCGACATGATCCAGCACTACCGCCCCCTTCAGAACGTGGTCAAGCGACCCACTTCCGGGAGCGGCCGGGGCTATACCATCACCGGGCACCACGAGATCAATATCCCGCTCTTCGCCCTGGCGGTGCTCGACCGCCTGAAATGAGCAGACCCCGTGACTGGAAGCGGCCAGCGGCAGCCGTGACAACGGGTAAATAGGATATGAAAACGAGGGTTTGCATGAACCGCATCGATACGGAAAACTTCTTCGCCCGGGTCTCCAAACTGAAAGCCCTTGTCATCGGCGACCTGATGCTCGACGAGTATCTCTGGGGGCGAACCGAGAGGATCTCCCCCGAGGCTCCGGTGCAGGTGGTCGACGTGACCCGCGAGGACCTGCGTCTGGGGGGGGCGGGCAACGTCATCAACAACCTGGTCACCCTCGGTTGTCAGGTCGATGTGGCGAGTGTCCTCGGAGAGGACGAAGACGGCCGCCATCTGAGGCGACTGCTCGAGGGGCGGCGGATCGGCGCCGGAGGTCTCCTTCTCGCCCCTGGGCGAACCACCAGCCGCAAGACCCGTGTGCTGGCGAGCAACCAGCAGATGCTGCGCATCGACCGGGAGAGCCGCGAGCCCATCTCTTCCGAGCAGGAGGCGCGCCTGGCCGAATACATCCGTTCCGTGGCGGACGATTTCCAGGTTCTGCTCGTCTCCGACTATCTCAAGGGGGTCCTTACCGCCGGGCTGTTGGCAAAGATCATCGCCATCGGCCGGGAAC
>JBFHXN010000144.1:0-6387 GCA_041598955.1 Desulfuromonadales bacterium
GAGTCCCCCCTCATCGAGGCCCGGGTGAGGCGCATCCTCACCGCGGCCCTGGAGGTGGAGCGGGATCACAAGGAGATCGGCCGCAGGCTCAGGCAGCTTGAGGAGAACCCTGGCCTGAATGGCCTCGATGAGTTCATTGCCTGGCTGAGGAAGGACAACTTCGATCCCTTTGCCTACCGCTGTCTGAAGGTTGAGGAGGGGAAGAAGGGTGGAGTCTCCCTGGAGGGCCCCCCCCTGGGGCTCTCGTCCGTGGAGGGAGATCTCCCGGCGGACAGGAGCGTTTCTCCCGGAGACCTCGACCCGGGTCTGAGGGAGCGCCTGGAGCGGGAGCAGCAGGTGCTCGTTGAGACGACCGCCGAGGTGAGTCTGCTTCAGCGGGCAGACCCGCTGAGCTACATCGGGTTCCGGGAGCGCACCGGCAAGACGACCTGGCGGGAGCACGGCTTCTGGGGGCTCTTCTCCCACCTGAGCGTCGACGAACCGGCCGTCGACGTCCCGGCGTTGCGGCGCAAGGTGGAAGGGGCCCTCAAGTCGCTCCTGATCCCCGAGGGGTGCTACGACTGGCGCAAGAGCATGGAGATCTTCAATACCTTCCCCAAGGTGGAGCTCTTCTTCATGGGTGAGGAGGAGGTGGCCAAGACCATCCTCTCCTTCATCGCCCTGCAGCGCCAGGGGGGAATCAAGGTGGTTCCGACCCGCAGCCTCTCCCTGCGTGGCCTGACCCTTCTGGTGATCATGCCCCGGGAGCATCACAGCCCGGAAAATCTCCGCCGCCTCGAAAGCTTTCTCTGCCGTTACTTCAAGGCCCCGGCCGCCGACTTCAGGGTGATCCACGTCTACTCCGACTACCTGAGCCTCCACGTGAGGCTCTTTCCCGAGGTCGAAGAGGTCTCCCTCGACATCGAGCGGCTCGAGCGGGCCCTCACCGACCAGGTGCGCCCCTGGGAGGCCAAGTTCCGCATGATCCTCGAGCGCTCCGCCGGCAACCAGCGGGGGGGAGCCCTCTGGCGCCGCTACCGCAGCGCCTTCAGCGAGGAGTACCGCCACCTCACCCACCCCCGTTACGCCGTGCGCGACGTGCTTGGTCTGGAGAAGCTTTCGGAGGGGGGCACGGAGGTCTTCGAGCTCTGGGGACCCTTCGGAGGGGCCCAGGAGCACTACCGGCTGCAGTTCTACAGCTTCCGGGAGAGCGACCTCAATGAGCTGATGCCCTTTCTGGAGAATCTCGGCCTGCGGGTGGCCGAGGAGGTCGATTTCGAGGTCGAGCTGGAGGAAAACCGCTGTTTCATCAAGAGCTTCTCCGTGCGGGCGGGGGAGGGGAGCCGTCCCCTCTCGGAGGTTCGGGGGTACCTCCTGGAGGCCCTGGCCGCCATGTGGAGGGGGGAGGTGGAAAACGACTATCTCCACCGGCTCCTGGTCCTCACCGGCCTCTCCTGGAAGGAGATCGACGTCTTTCGGGCCTACCGCAACTACTACTTCCAGCTCGGGACCCCCTTCACCAAGAAGCGGGTCGCCTTCGCCCTGATTCACAACCCCGGGGTGGCCAGGCTGCTCTTCGCCTACTTCGATGCCCGCTTCCGCCCCGAGCCCCTGTGGGCCGATCCGATGGAGCGCGAGGAGAAGGGTCTCTTCCCTGCCCGGATGGCCCTCGCCGAAGCCCTGGAGCAGGTCGCAGACGTCAACGAGGACCGCATCCTGCGGGCCTTCTTCAACCTCATCGACTCCACGGTGCGGTGCAACTTCTTTTTGCGAAGGGACCGTCCGGACTACTTCCTCTCCTTCAAGATCAGCGCCCTGGGGATCATGGAGATGCCCTTCCCGAGGCCCCTCTACGAGATCTATGTCCATTCGGCGGCCATGGAGGGGATTCACCTGCGCGGCGGTCGGGTGGCCCGGGGGGGGATCCGCTGGTCCGACCGCCCCGACGACTTCCGCACGGAGGTCCTGGGGCTGATGAAGACCCAGATGACCAAGAACACGGTCATCGTCCCCGTGGGCTCCAAGGGGGGATTCGTGGTCAAGACCCCCTATTCGGTTCGCGAGGAGGGGATGGCCCTGGCGAAGGAGGCCTACAAGAGCCTCATGCGGGGACTGCTCGATCTCACCGACAACCGCGTCGGGGGGAAGGTGGTCCATCCCGAGGGGATCGTCCCCCACGATGATTTCGACCCTTACCTGGTGGTGGCCGCCGACAAGGGGACGGCCCACCTGCCCGATACGGCCAACGAGGTGAGCGGCGATTATGGTTTCTGGCTCGGCGACGCCTTCGCCAGCGGAGGCTCCCGGGGGTACGACCACAAGAAACTGGGGATCACCGCCCGCGGGGCCTGGGAGTGCGTCAAGCGCCATTTCCGGGAGATGGGGCGGGACATCCAGAAGGAGCCCTTCACGGCGGTGGGCATCGGGGATATGAGCGGCGACGTCTTCGGAAACGGCATGCTCCTGTCGCGCCTGACCCGTCTGCTGGGCGCCTTCGACCACCGGCATGTCTTTCTCGACCCCGATCCCGACCCCGCCGCCTCCTTCGCCGAGCGCCAGAGGCTCTTCGACCTCCCCCGCTCCTCCTGGGCCGACTACGATCCCGGGAAGATCTCCAAGGGGGGAGGGGTCTGGCCCCGCACAACCAAGGAGATCCCCCTGTCGCCCCAGGTTCGGCGATGGCTGGGGGTTCGCCACGAGTCGATCGACGGAGACGGCCTGATCCGCCTGCTGCTCACCGCCGAGGTCGACCTGCTCTGGAACGGCGGCATCGGAACCTACGTCAAGGCCTCCACCGAGAAGAACGAAGATGCCGGAGACAGGGCCAACGACGGCGTCCGTGTCGATGCGACGCAGGTACGTGCCCGGGTTTTGGGGGAGGGGGGGAACCTCGGCCTCACCCAGAAGGGGCGCATCGAGTACGCCCTGGGGGGAGGGCGGATCAACACCGACGCCATCGACAACTCGGCCGGGGTCGACACCTCCGACCACGAGGTCAACCTGAAGATCTTCATGCAGCACCTGCAGGAGCAGGGGAGGGTTTCTTCCCTGGAGGAGCGCGACACCCTCCTCTCCGAGGTGACGGACGAGGTCTGCGACTCGGTCCTTTTCAACAACTACTCCCAGAGCCTCAGCCTCAGCCTCGACCGGGTCCGCTGCCAGGAAAACGTCGAGCCCTTCCTCGAGCTGTCCGACCGGCTGGTCAACGCCGGCCTTCTCGACCGGCAAAGCGAGGCCCTCGCGGGGCGAAAAGAGGTTCTCACCCGGGGAGGCTACGGCTTTACCCGCCCGGAGCTCGCCATCCTCCTCGCCTACAGCAAGATGCATCTCTACCAGGCGCTCCTCGAGAGCTCTCTCCCTGATCATCCCGGGGCCCTTCACCTCTTCGAACAGTATTTCCCCGGTCCGGTGCGGGAGCGCTTCCGTGGGGAGCTTCCGGGGCATCCCCTGGTTCGGGAGATCACGGCCACCATGATCAACAACCGCACAGTCGACCAGGCGGGGTGCGCCTTCTTCCATACCCTGAGTCTCAGGACCGGGGCTCCCCTCATCGACGGGGTGGGGGCCTACCTCACCTTCGATCTGGTGCTCGACGGCGAGGCGGTGCGTCGGGCCGTCACCTCCCTCGACAACCGGATGCCGGCCCCCCTCCAGCAGGAGATCCTCCTGCGCCTGGAGAAGGCCCTGGGGAACCTGTGCGGATGGGCCCTGGAAAACGGACTCTCCCTTGTGCCCGAGGCGAAGGCCGTCGAGGACTACAAGGTCAAGGCCGAGAGGTACATGAAGGACCTGGCGGGGATCCTTCCCGGGGCCGAGTGGGAGGGATGCCGGGCTCTCGCCGAGCGCTACGCCGAAGGGGGCCTGCCCAGGGATCTCGCGGTCCGGGTGGCGGGCTTTGCCTACATGGAGGATTTTCTCCCCCTCTCCACCATCGCCGACCGCCAGCAGAGCGATCTCGCCTCGGTGGCACGGGTTCTCACCGAGGTCCGGCAGGTGCTGGGCCTTCCGGGGCTGCTCGAGATGCTCGGTCAGGTTCCCCTGCGGGATCGCTGGGACCGCATGGCCAACCAAGCTCTGCGGGGGTCGCTGCTCAAGGCGGCCTTCCGTCTCACCGAAGGGGTTTTCGACGAAGGGAAGGGAAACCTCGAGGCTTTCCTCGGCAGGCGCCGCCGGCGGTACGGGTTCTACAAGGGGCTTCGGGAAGGGGTCCAGGGGGTCGCGCCGAGCAATTTCCACCCCCTGTCGGTGGTGGCCCGGGCCCTGGAAGGGCTGGCGGGGGAGGGGGGATAGGGAACAAAAAAAGGCGCCTCACGGGGCGCCTTTTTCATGGACAGGAACGGCTCGCTACTGCAGTTTGCGGTAGCAGATGCCCGAGTCGGACTGGAAATCACACTCCTCCCTGGGGGCCTCCTCGAGATCGAAAATCTGGAAGATCTCCTCGGGAACCTTTCCGACGGCGGCCAGGATATCCTCCCGGCTGTATCGCTCCGGAAAAACGAAGAGGGTGTTTGTGCTGTCCCGCACCTCGAGCCTGCTGCCGATCTGCGATGACCACTGGTCGTGCCAGCGAAGCTCGTCCTTGATGAGCAGCCCTTTCATGGCGGACCTCCTTTCCTCGGTTTTTCTCTTACCTTCAGTTTACTTTCTGCGGGCCCCCGGCGCAAATGACACCCACCGGGCCTTGCCAGGAGCGCGCAACTCTGGCATAAAGGCCGTCAGCCCCCGGCCGCCCGGGGAGTTCCGGAGAGGGAGGATTTATGGACAAGCGTCAGCTCGGCCCCTGCGTCACCTTCTTTCCCCAGCCCACGACCCTGATCAGCAGCGTCGGCACAGGGGGGGAGGTCAACCTGATGACCGCCTCCTGGGTGGGGATCGTCAGCAAGACCCCGCCGACCATCGGTCTTTCCCTGCATCACGGAAGGCTGACCTATCGCCAGATCCGGGAGACGGGGTCTTTCGTGGTCAATCTGGTGCCGGCCTCCCTGGCGACGGAGGCCGATTTCTGTGGACTGCGCTCGGGGCGGGACGAGAACAAGCTCGAGGTCACGGGTCTCACCGCCGTCCCCGCCCGGCATGTGGCCCCCCCCCTGCTCGAGGAATCCCCCCTCTGTCTGGAGTGCCGCCTGACAAAGGAGGTGGAGTTGGGGGACTACCGGTTGCTCCTCGGGGAGATCCTCGAGATCCACGCCGCCGAGGAGGCCTTTCGCGAGAACGCCTCCGGGGACGCCGGGGCCTTCGATCCCCTGGTTTACCTGGGGGGGATCCGCGAGTACTGGTCTTTGGGGGAGAAGGTGGCTACGGCTTATCAGGAGGGGAAGAAGCTCATCCGGTAATTCCCCCGTTCCATGCGAGCTTCGTTTCTCTCCTGGATACAGAGAGAAGCAGACTGTTCGCCGGTCCCGGTCGGACGCCTGGACCTCCATCCTTGTCCGAGCCATGGCGGAAGCCCAAAAGTGGTATAGTTCTGGACAAGTCCGGCCCGGGCATGGTATACGATAAAACGTTTTTTTAGAGGCCCCCGCCCGCCCGGGACCCGCACCGGAGCAGGAAATGGCAGGGGGCTTCATGGAACAGACATACCGCCTGGATCTTCGCGACCGGGACGGAAGGCGATAGCAGCAGGGCGACGGGGGGCGGATCGACCCCCTGTGCCGCGTCATGGGCCTTCCGGAATGCACCGGGGGCTTTTTTTGTTCCCGGGGGGGCTCCAGGGAACCATCGAAGGGACAGAGCATGAGCGCCCAGAAAACCATCCTCGACATCCAGAAAATGAAGGTCGCCGGGGAGAAGATCACCGTCCTCACCGCCTACGACTATCCCTTCGCCCGACTGATGGACGAAGCGGGGGTCGACATGATCCTCGTCGGCGACTCCGTCGGCGCCGTGGTGAGCGGGTACGACACCACCCTCCCCGTCACCATGGAGGAGATGCTCTACCACACCCGGGCCGTGGCCCGGGGGACCAGGGGCTCCCTGATCGTGGCCGACATGCCCTTTCTCTCCTATCAGGTCGACCTGCGGGAGGCCCGCCTCAACGCCGGCCGGCTGGTGAAGGAAGGGGGCGCCCAGGCGGTGAAGCTCGAAGGGGGAACGAACGTCGCCTCCACCATCCGGGCCATCGTCGATATGGACGTGCCCGTGGTGGGACATATCGGCCTCACCCCCCAGTCGATTCATCGCATGGGGGGGTACCGGGTGCAGGGGAAGGAAGCCGAGCAGGCCCGCCGGCTCCTCGCCGACGCCCGCGCCGTGGAAGAGGCCGGGGCCTTCGCCCTGGTCCTGGAGTGCATCCCCGCGGAGCTGGCCCGGCAGATCACCGAGGCCGTCCACATCCCCACCATCGGCATTGGAGCCGGACCCCACTGCGACGGCCAGGTGCTGGTGATCCACGACATCCTCGGGCTCTGC
>JBFHXN010000145.1:0-6384 GCA_041598955.1 Desulfuromonadales bacterium
GCCGCCTCGCCGCACTTGGCGCACTTGCCGTCGGCGGCCTCCTCGGGATAGAGCCACCCGTGGGTGGGACAGGAGCGGGTCTCCATGCAGACCATCCCCTGGGTGAGGAGATTGGCGAAGGGCTCGTCGAGGTCGAGCATCCCCAGATCCCGAAGCACCTTGGTGAAAAAGCGCGCGTAGAGCAGATGCATGACCGCGTGCTCGATGCCGCCGATATACTGGTCGACGGGGAGCCAGTAGCGGGCCGCCTCCCGGTCGATGGGGCCCCCGGTGTAGTCCGGGCTGGTGTAGCGGGCGAAGTACCAGGAGCTCTCGACGAAGGTGTCGAAGGTGTCGGTCTCCCTGCGGGCGGGTGAGCCGCACCGGGGGCAATCGACCTTCAGGAAGGACTCCAGCTTGGCCAGGGGGCTGCCCCCCTCGCCGGTAAAGGCCACGTCGTGGGGAAGGATCACGGGGAGATCCTTCTCGGGAACGGGCACCGCCCCGCAGCTGTCGCAATAGATGACGGGGATCGGCGTCCCCCAGTAGCGCTGCCGGGAAACCCCCCAGTCCCGAAGGCGGTATTTGACGCTCTTCGTGCCGAGCCCCTTCTCTTCGAGCTGGGTGGCGATGGCCTCCTTGGCCTCCTCGTTGGCGAGCCCGTCGAAGGGACCGGAGTTGACCAGGATGCCGCTCCCCTCAAAGGCCCGTTCCATGGTCCGGGGATCGAGGGGCTCGCCGTCGGGCTGGATGACCACGCGCATCTCCAGGCCGTACTTGCGGGCGAACTCGAAGTCGCGCTGGTCATGGGTGGGGACGGCCATGACGGCGCCGGTCCCGTAGTCCATGAGCACGAAGTTGGCGAGGTAGACGGGGATCTTCTGACCGGTGACGGGATTGATGCAATAGGAGCCGGTGAACACCCCCTCCTTCTCCAGCTCGTCGCTGGTGCGCTGCTCCTTGTCCTGCTTGCGGACACGGGAGAGAAAGCCCTCGACGGCCTCCCTCTGGCCCGGGGTCACGAGGCGCTCCGCCAGGGGATGTTCTGGGGCGAGGCTCATGAAGGTCGCCCCGTAGAGGGTGTCGGCCCGGGTGGTGAAGACCCGGACCGTCTCTTTCCCCCCCTCCAGGGGGAAGCCGATCTCGCAACCGGTGCTGCGGCCGATCCAGTGCTGCTGCATGGTCAGCACCCTCTCGGGCCAGCCCGGCAGGCGCTCGGTCCAGGTCAGCAGCTCCTCGGCGTAGTCGGTGATCTTGAAGAACCACTGCTCGAGTTCTTTCTGCTCCACCTCGCTGTCGCAGCGCCAGCAGCCACCGTCGTCGACCTGCTCGTTGGCCAGAACCGTCTGGCATTTGCCGCACCAGTTGACGGAGGAGCTCTTCTTGTAGGCGAGCCCCCGCTCGAGCATTTTGAGAAATACGAGCTGCTCCCACTTGTAGTAATCGACGTCGCAGGTGGCGAACTCCCGGTCCCAGTCGTAGGAAAACCCCATGCGCTTGAGCTGGGAGCGCATGTTGTCGATATTCTCGTAGGTCCATTTGGCCGGATGGGTCCCGTGCTGGATGGCGGCATTCTCCGCCGGCATGCCGAAGGCGTCCCACCCCATGGGATGGAGCACGTTGTAGCCCTGGAGGGTCTTGAACCGGGCCACCACGTCGCCGATGGAGTAGTTGCGCACGTGACCCATATGGATACGCCCCGAGGGATAGGGGAACATCTCCAGCAGGTAGTATTTCTTCTTGCTCCCGTCCTCGGTGACAGCGAAGGCCCGGGTGTCGGCCCAGGTTTTCTGCCACTTGGCTTCGACGGCGCCTGGATTGTAGCGCTCCTCCATGACTCCTCCGCGCCCTGCGGGGGCAGGGCAGAAACAGGAATACCGGCCAAGGCCGGTATGGAAAGGCGCGGGGCCGGCTCGGGGCCGCCTCCCGCGTCAGGAAGGGGTGGGGGCTCAACGGCCGCCGGAGAGGCGGCACGGGCAGTCCCCACCAGGGTCGGGCGGACTATTTCTCCCGGTAAGTGATCCGCCCGCGGGTCAGGTCGTAGGGGGAGAGCTCGACGGTCACGCGGTCGCCGGGGAGAATGCGGATGTAATACTTGCGCATCTTGCCGGAGATGTGGGCGAGCACGACATGTCCGTTGTCGAGCTTGACGCGGAACATGGCGTTGGGGAGGGGCTCGACGACCGAACCCTCGACTTCGATTGCTTCTTCCTTGGCCAACGGTGCCTCCGTGGATGGATGATGATTTCAATCCCCCCGGGCGATACTTACCGGGCCGGGGGGCAAACGCGCCCTATTTAACCGGAAAGGGGCGCACCTTGTCAAGCCTGCGTTGGTGGGCTCAGGCGATCTTGAGGAGCCTGCGGGCCACGTCGAGAATCTGGGTGGTCTGGATCGGCTTGGTGATGTAGTCGTTGGCCCCCAGCCCCAGGGCCCGCTCCCGGTCTTCGCTGGCCCCCTCGGTGGTGATGATCACGATGGGGACCTCCCGGTAGTTGGCGTCCCTGCGGACCAGGCTGACCAGCTTGAGCCCGTCCATGATCGGCATGTTGATGTCGGTGAAGATGAGATCGAACTTGTCGCTGGAGATCTTCTTCAACCCGTCGACACCGTCGTTGGCCTCAACGATCTGAATGCCCCGGATCCGCTTCAGGGCAAAGACGATCAACTGCCGCATGGTCGGGGAGTCTTCGACGATCAGAACTTTATATGACGACATGGAATCCCTCCCGGATCTTTACTTGGTCATCAGATCAATGAAGCCCTGGATGGTGTTGAGCTTCCGCTCCGACTCCGAATAGAGCTTGGAGGAGAAGATGGCGGTCGCGGCATGCCCGGCCAGCAGGGTGAAAAGTTCATAGTCGACATCGGCGAAGCGGGTCTTCTGCTCCAGCAGGGTATAGATGGCGACCACGCCGATCACCCGCTCCTTGATCTTGAGAGGGATGCAGACCATCGGGTGCTGCATGTCCTTGCGGTAGTTCTCGAGATCCTCGACGAAGTAGTTCTCTCCGGTCTTGGCCATCTGCCCGATGATCCCCTGTCCGAGACCGACCACGGGGAAATCCGACAGGGTCAACCCTTCGGAGGCGACGGCCTGGAGCTTGTTGGTTTTCTCGTCCAGAAGCAGAACACCGAATTCCTCGGCACCGATCAGGTTGATGATGATCTCGGTGATGATCTGGAGGACTTCCTTGAAATCAAGGGTCGAATGAAGCTGGTAGGAGGCGATATAGAGATTCGCCAGCATGTTGTTTTCATTCTCGATCTCGATGTAGCGGTTGGCGAAATCCATGTTCTCCGCTTCGACCTGCTTGATGCGGCCCAGGATTTCCACCTTCTCCTGCTCCATCTCTTCGAGACGTCTCTGAAGCTTGACCAGATCCACGGCCCCTTCCCCTCCGGGGCCCTGGTTCTTCTTGAGAGACTCCTCGAGCTGAAGAGCCTGAAAGCGCAGACGCTCGTTCTCCTTCAGAAGGCCCTGAGTGAATTCGGCCCCCTTCTTGAAGACCTGAAGGAACTCCTCGACCTTCTTGGCGCTTCCCTTGTCTTCTTCCCTCTCAGCCATTGCATGTCTCCTCGTCACGCACGATGGGGTAAGCGGCGTTCATCCTAACAGCCCCGTGAAAAAATATCCACCCTTTACTAGGGGCCTCTCAGAGACCGAAACGGCTCAAAATACCGCCGGATATCTCTGGAAGAGGAAGAACCTGATCGACCTTACCCGTTGCGATGGCTTCCTTTGGCATACCGAAGACCACGCTGGTCTCCTCGGCTTCGGCGATGACCTGCCCTCCCCGCTCCTTGACGGCCAGAACGCCCCGCGCCCCGTCGTTCCCCATCCCCGTCAGGACGACCCCGAGGAGCCTGCTGCCGAAGACCTCTCCGGCCGAATCGAACAGCACGTCCACCGAAGGAACGTAGCGGTGCTGGGGCTCGGGCTCAAGGATATGGGCCACCACGCGCTCGCCCCGTCGCCGCAGGGCGAGGTTGCGCCCCCCGGGGGCGATGAGTACCCGGCCCGGCAGGACCAGGTCACCGTTCTGCGCCTCCAGAACCTCCAGATCGCAAAAGCGGTTGAGCCGCTCCGCAAAGGCCCGGGTGAACCCCGGAGGCATATGCTGGGCGATGGCGAAGGCGGAGGGGACGCTGCGATCGAGACCCGTGAGGACGGTCTGCAGGGCGGGAGGACCTCCGGTCGAGGCCCCGATCACCACCATCTCGATCCCGTCGACTGCGGGGCGGGAAGAGCGCCGCGGCTTCTCGGGAACCGGCTCCCGCCGGGGGGGCGCAGGGGCGCTCCCGGCTGCCCGGCGCAGCACCTTGCCCATGTCGGTGCGGGCAGCGGCCAGCACCTTGCGCACCAGGTCCTCCCGGATATTGACCAGGTCGGGAGTGATGCGGTCGGAGGGTTTGGCGACGAACTCCACCGCGCCGAATTCAAGGGCCCTAAAGACATTCTCGTCCTCGGAGCGGGCCGAGACGACAATCACGGGGGTCGGGCGATTCTGCATGACGATCCGCAGGAAGGTAAAGCCGTCCATGCGGGGCATCTCGAGATCGAGGGTCACCAGATCGGGCTTGAGGTCGAAGACCTTCCGAAGCCCCTCCTCCCCGTCCATGGCGTACCCGATCACATCGACCCCGGGAACCGCCTCGAGCATCTTGGTGATGGTGCGCCGGTTGAAGGCCGAATCGTCGACCACCAGAACCCGGATCCGGTCGGTCACAGGGCACCTCCGCCCAGGGGCGCGGGCAAATGAGGCCTCTGGTAGACCATGTCCTGGGGAAAATGGCGCAACGTGAAGGCGGTGCTGATGTTCATCAGCGACTCGGAGTGTCCCAGGAGCAGGAACCCCTCGGGGCGCAGCCTTTCGTAGAGGTTCTCCACCACCTTCTTCTTGGCGGCGAGATCGAAGTAGATGATCACGTTGCGACAGAGGATGACATCCATCCTCCCGAGAAGGGCGACCCGCTGCCTGTCGAAGAGGTTGAGGTGGCTGATGGTGACCAGGTTGCGGACGCGGTCGGCGATACGGTACTTCCCATCCTCGGTGGATTGAAAATGGCGATCGAGGACGGAGGCGTCGGTGGTCCGGAAGGAGGGGCTGCCGTAGACCCCCTTGCGGGCCACGTTGAGGACCCGGTGACTGATGTCGGTGCCGACGATATCGATTTCCCAGTCGCCGAGCCCCGGCTGGTCGAGGAGCAGCATGGCCAGGGTGTAGGGCTCCTCCCCCGTGGAGCAGCCGGCGCTCCAGAGCCGCAGCTTGCGCTGCCCCTCTTTCTCCTTGGCCTTTTTGAGCTCGGGGAGGATATCGTTGATGAGGGTTTTGAGCTGGTATTCCTCGCGGAAGAAGTAGGTCTCGTTGGTGGTGAGGGTATCGATGACCTCGGCCAGTTCCTGATCCTTGCCCTGGCCGTAGCGCAGCAGGTAGTAGTAGTCCTTGAAGCTCTTCATCTGGTGGGACTGGAGACGCTTGCCGAGGCGTTTTTCAAGCAGGTACTTGGACTCGGGGGTGAAATGAAGCCCGCAGTGCTGATAGACGAAGTCCCGCAGTAGCCGGAATTCCTCGTCACTCATGGGGATTTCGGGACCGAAAAGGAGCATCGTCAGGCTACCCCCGCCCGGCGCCGAGACGGGCCAGGCAATCCTGGATCTGCAGCCTGACCAGGTCGTCCTCCTCGACCTGCAGCCGAGCCTCGAGGTCGGCCCGGGAGGCGGGATCCTCGGCCCCGCCCAGCAGTTCGAGGACGGCGAGCCGCACCTCGGGGTGGGAATGGGCGAGGAGCCTCGATCGGCTCTCAGCCAGCCACCCGAAGGAGCCCGAGCGGGCCAGCAGTTGAAGGGCCGCCTTGACCACCTCGGCGTCCTCGTGCCGAAGGCCCTTCTGCAGGGCCACAGCCGCGCGATCGGGCGCGAGCTCGGCGAGGGTCTCGAGGGCACCGATGACCACCAGGCCCACCGGGTCGGAGGTGGCCTGCTCGAGCAGGGCGACGGCCTCCCCCCCACCGACTTGCCCCAGGGAGCGGACAGCGGCGGAGCGGACCCAGATGTCCTCGTCCCGCACGGCCAGAGCCAGGGGCTCCAGGGCCTCCTCTCCTCCGCAACGGCCCAGCACCGCGGCCGCCTCGGCCCGAACCTCCGCCTCCTCATCGGTGAGGGCAAACATCAGCACCTGCAGCTGCCCTCCTCCGGGATGCCCGTCCAGGCTTCGAACGGCGGCCCGCCGGACAGCTCCGGAGGGATCCTTCATCCCCATGACGAGCAGGCGTTCCACCTCGGGATGATCGAGGCGCCCCACAACGGAGACGGCATGCATGCGAATGTCGGGGTCCTCCGCACCGAGCATCGGCCGGAGCCCGTCGAGCACCGCCTCGGGGAAGTCCTGCCCCAGGCGGTCC
>JBFHXN010000146.1:0-6380 GCA_041598955.1 Desulfuromonadales bacterium
ACCCGGCCGTAGGTCGGCTTGAGCCCCACCACCCCGCAGTGGGAGGCTGGCTGGCGGATGGAGCCCCCCGTGTCGGTCCCCAGGGTCCCGGCCGCAAGGCGGGCGGCGACGCAAGCCGCCGAGCCCCCCGAGGAGCCGCCGGGCACCCGGGCGGGGTCCCAGGGGTTGCGCACCGCACCGAAGGCCGAGTTCTCGTTGGAGCTCCCCATGGCGAACTCGTCCATGTTGAGCTTGCCCAGGAGAACAGCCCCTTCGGCCTTGAGCCGGGAGACGGCCGTGCCGTCGTAGGGGGGGATGTAGTTTTCGAGGATCTTCGAGGCGCAGGTGGTGCGCACCCCCTCGGTTACGAAGATATCCTTGAGGGCGAGGGGGATGCCGGTGAGAGCCCCCCCTTCCCCCCGGGCGAGCAGGGCGTCGGCCGCCTCGGCGTCGGAGAGGGCCTTTTCGCCGGTCCGGGTGATGTAGGCGTTCACCCCGGGATCGACGGCGGCGATCCGCTCGAGGTAGGCGCGGGTCGTCTCGGCGGCCGAAACCTCGCGGCGGCGCAGGAGGCCCTGCAGTTCGTGGATGGAGAGTCCGGTCAGGTCCATGGGTGCTCCGGAAGGGGGATGGGTCTGTTATGTCGGCCCGCTACTCGATGACCCGGGGGACGCGGAAGCACCCCCCCTCGCTGGCGGGGGCAGCGGCCAGGGCCTTCTCCGTCCCCAGGGGGGGGCGGACACGGTCCTCGCGAAAGGCGTTTTCCATCGGCACGGCGTGGCTTGTGGGGACGATCCCCTCCGTGTCGAGCTCCCCGAGCTGGTCGACGTAGCCGAGGATGGCGTCCATCTGGCCGGTCAGGGTCTCGAGCTCCGCCTCGCTGAGGGCCAGCCGGGCCAGGGTGGCCACGTGCTCGACCTGGGCGCGGGTGATTTTCATGGGCAACTCCTCGAAGGTTGGCGACTTTCGAAAGGGGACAAGGTATCACGCCACCGGCGCTCTTTCAAGCCATTTGGGCCCCGCGACCCGCACGATTCCTGTTGCGGTCCCCGGCAGTCTCGCTATAATTGGACCTCTCGCCCTCGGGGCGAAAGCACTCACCACTCAACACGAAGGGGAAGACGATGAAAAAGGCATGGAGTCTGTTGGCGATCACCCTGCTGTTGGCGGCCGGCTGCGCCGAGCCGATGTCCCGCACCCAGAAAGGGGCCCTGATCGGAGCCGGCACGGGCGCCGCGGCCGGAGCCATCGCCGGCCAGGCCATCGGGAAAGACACCAAGGGAACCCTGCTCGGAGCAGGTATCGGCGCGGCTGTCGGCGCCGGGGTCGGTGCCGGCGTCGGGGCCTACATGGACAAGCAGGAGGCTGCCTTCCGCACGGCCCTGGCCTCCATCGAGGGGACGAACATGACCCGCGAGGGGAACACCCTCTACGTCACCTTCCGCTCCGACAACCAGTTCGACGTCGGCTCCTTTACCCTGAAGCCCGGAGCCCAGAACGACATCGCCCGCATCGCCCAGATCGTCAAGGAGTACGACAAGACCAACGTCATGATCTCCGGCCACACCGACGCCACCGGCTCCGACGAGACCAACCAGCGCCTCTCCGAGCGCCGGGCCGAAGCGGTGAAGAACATCATGCTGGCCCAGGGTGTCGCCCCGGCCCGCCTCTCCACCCTCGGCTTCGGCAAGAGCCAGCCCGTGGCCGACAACAGCACCGCCTACGGCCGCCAGCTCAACCGCCGGGTGGCCCTGACCATCACCCCCAAGTAGGGGTTCTTTAAGAGCAGGATGCACCACAGGGCCCGCCCGGCCGACCGAGGCGGGCCCTTTCTTTTGAGTCGCGGAGCCCCCATGCCGACCCCGCCCGATCGCGCCGCCCTGAAAACCCTCGCCGCCGGCGTCGGCGCCATGATGCTCGCCATGGGGGTGGGGCGCTTCGCCTACACCCCGCTGCTGCCGCTGATGCAGCAGGCCCTCCCCTTCTCCGACACCGCCGCCGGGGCCCTCGCCTCCGTCAATTACGCCGGCTACCTCCTCGGGGCCATCGTCACCATCTTCCTCTCCCCGGGCCAGGGGCAGATTGGGAGGCTGCGCCTCAGCCTGCTGGTCAACATCCTTACCACCGCCGGCATGGGATTCACCGCCGACCCCTGGGCCTGGACCCTGCTGCGCTTTCTTTCGGGATTCTCCAGCGCCGGGGTCTTCGTCCTCACCTCCGGCGTCGTCCTCGAGGCGCTGGTTCGCCGGGGCCGGCTGACCTGGTCGGGATTTCTCTACGGCGGGATCGGCGCCGGCATCGCCCTGACGGGCCTCGCCGTCCCCCCCCTGGGAGCCGTCTGGGGCTGGCGGGGGGCCTGGCTCGGCCTCTCCCTGCTCTGCCTCCCCCTCGCAGCGGTCACCTGGCGATGGCTGCGGGACGAAGCCCCCTCAGGACCACCTTCTGAGGGTCAGACGCAGGCGCCGGGGCAGGGGAAGAGGCTTCTGGGATGGCTGACGGGGGCCTACTTTCTCGAAGGGCTCGGCTACATCGTCACCGGCACCTTCCTCGTCGCTCTGGTACAGAGGATGCCCGGCCTCTCGGGCCACGGGGCGGGGAGCTGGATCCTGGTCGGCCTGGCCGCCGTCCCCTCCTGCTTTCTCTGGGCCCACCTTGCCCGGATCGTCGGCCATCCCCGGGCCCTTCTCGCCGCCCATTTGATCCAGGCCGCCGGCATCCTGCTCCCCGTCGTCCTTCCCGGGCTCCTCGGGGTCTACGGCGGGGCCCTGCTCTTCGGCGGCACCATGCTCGGCATCGTCACCCTCTCCCTCGGCTGGGGGCGCTCCCTGCTCCCCGGGCAGGCCGGCCGGGTCATCGGCATCCTCACCACCGCCTTCGGAGCCGGCCAGATCATCGGGCCCACCGCCGCCGGTTGGATGGCCGAGCACTTCGACGGCTTCGCCCTCCCCCTGTTCGCCGCGGCCGCCGTCGTCGCCCTGGGGGGGCTCCTCATCCCCCTCGGCATGGCCCTGGAGGGGCGGAGGGGTCGGGTCTGATTCGATATGGACGACCTCATCCCGCGCCCGAGACGACCAAGGGCCTGCTCCCGGAAGGAAGCAGGCCCTTGGCTGTTTGGGATCGAAGAGGGAAACGCTACTTGGCCTTGACCTTGACCTTCACGTCGGGTTGGACGACCTTCTTGGCCTGGCCGGGGGGAACGACGACCTGGCAGGCACCGAGCAAGAAGACAAACAGAAGCAGGGGGGCAAAAGCTTTCATGGGCAAACCTCCGCAAAGGGTTGGTAAAGCTCCCTCGGGGCCGTTGAGGGTTCAACCTGCACCAAGGGGATGGAGTCGGGCCCCAGGGACCCCTTCCTCATCATCCTGCTAGGGGTAGGCGATCCCGTCCACCCACTGCGCCGCCCGAATGTAGGCCGGGATCAGGGTGCCGGCGTGGACGCTCCCCAGGTTGTCGACCACCGTCACGGGGGTCTCGTAGATGACATTCAAAAGTCCCGTCCAGGCCGATTGCGCCTCGTTCAAATTGCCGACGGGGACCAGGTCGTCATTGGGGTTGTGGTAGAGAAGGATTTTCACGGAGGGAGTCCAGTTGAAGGCGTTGTTCTCTTCCAGCTTCCCATAAAGGACGCTAGCAGGATCCGACAGGTCGGCCAGGTAGCCGGAGGTCAGGATACTTCTCGGCCCGGCATAGGAGGGCACCTCCTTCATGACCAGATTGATCTCCTCGGCCGTGTTGGCGCCGAAGAGCAGGGGGTAGAGCTTCTGGTTGAGGGGCTGGCTGGGGGTCCCCACCGGAGTGCCGAGGACAGCGGCGTTGAAATCCAGGGTCGGCTCCAGGGGATAGGCATCATCGTACCCCGCCACCACGTAAGGGAGAAAATAAGGGGCGGAGAATGCAGCATCGGCGGTAAGCATGACTTGGCGCATCGTCCCCGAGAGGGAATAGGGGCCGTCGAGGGCCGCCACCCCCTGCAGGTCCCAGGTCGGATGGTTCAGCTGGATATCCTTGGCCGCCGCCAGGGAGGCGTATCCCCCTTCGGAGAAACCGATCAGAAAGAGCCGCCCGTCCCATGTGGCCCGGGAGGACCAGCGCTGGCTGCCGAAACCGGCGGCGGCGATCATCCCCGAAACCGCCTTGCCCAGGTCCTGGTGGCAGTAGGGATGCACCTCGTGGTTGGTCCCCATCCCAGGATAGTCGGGTATCAGCACGATGTACCCCAGGGCGGCCAGCATCGTACCGTAAGGAACGGTGAGCTCCTCGTCCTCCGGCCAGGGAACGATGGAGGGGGATTGGCTCCGCAGCACCTGGGTGGGGTGCTGCAGGGAGATCATGGGTAGGCTGTGGGGCCGCGAGAGGAGGGGGTTCGACGGCACCGCCACCAGCCCCGACAGGGGCTCGCTGAAGCCGGCGACCGTGTAGCTGAAGCGGTAGGTGCGCACGTCGGGGTAGAGAAAACCCGATGGCATGTCTCGCCGCAGCCTCCCAAGCAAGTCCTTGAAATCGGCAGTGCCTCCCCCCAGGGAGGAGCTCAGGGCCGTCGGCAGGTCCTCCCGCAGCGCCAGGGCGGCGTCGGAAAAATCCGTAATCACGTTGAGCAGCTGGGCGATTCCCTCCTCGATGGCCGCCCCCGTGTCGCTCCCGCCGCTCCCCCCGCAGCCGGCAGGCATCCATGCCAGGGCGACCAGGGTAAGAATTGCGGCAAACCTCTTCCAAGTTCCAAGCTTATTCATTTGGTCCTCCTTTGGGATCCGGGGTCGCCGCTGCTGACGGCGGACTCTCCCCTATTCCTTGTAGATGGTGTCGATGGCCAGGCCCGCGGCCAGCAGCAGGGCGGCCCGGTCGGGCCCCTGGCTCTCCTCGATGGAGATCATGTAGTTGTCGGCGCTGGTGAAGAGCTCCTTGCCCATCCCCGCCCACTTCTTCGTCACCTTCCCCACTTCGCGGGTCCCCCCCTCGAGGAACTTGAAATTCCATCCCTTCCAGTCCCCCTTGACCAGGGCGACCTCCTGGTCCTGGCCGTCGAAGACCCGGAAGGCCCCCCCCAGGCTGAAGACCTTGGACTGGAAGGAGCCGAGCAGACGGCCGTCTCCGGCGACCACCTCCACCCGGCTGCGCAGCAGGGTGAAACCCCTCTTGATGGAGAAGACCGGCGGGGCCTCGATGTCCTTGCCGGGGTGGATATCGACCCGGGTGGGGAGCATCTTCTTGTTGACCAGAAACCGCAGGGCGATGATCCACTGCCCGGGGCGCTCCTTGGCGATCCCCACCTGCTCCGAGCTGGCCGGATCGAGAATGTCGTAGGTGTCGGAGAATTTGAGCAGGCCGGCGTGTTCCTTGATGAACCAGTTCTTGAGGTTGAACATTGCGGGCTCCAGTCTGGGGATGGGATGGCCCCTGGTCACCGGTTGGCTCCAGGGGATTTCTCTCTGTCTCTGAGTCTCCGTGGCGATGATTCCGTCTCGAGCTAAGCGATTTCACCCCCCGCCGGAGACGTTCCTGGGCTCCTCACTTTCGTGGGGAGACCCTCTCCACCATCACCAGCAGTTTTCCCAGGGTGAATTTCTGTGGGAGGTGCTCCAGCTCGAAGGGGCCGATCACCTCCTCGATGAGGGGGTCGGGGATCCCCGCGCCGATCAGCTCCTCGGCGGCCATGATGATCTCCACGATGTCCAGCTCGTCGGCCCCCAGGCGCCCCAGGGGGAGATCGGGACCGACCCGGGAAGGATCGACCCCGAGCTGGGCGGCGATCATTGTCCGCAGCTCCCCGGCCAGATCCTTCTTCGGCTTGCGCAGCCCCTCGGCGGCCGAGTGGCCGGGGACGAGCAGAAGAGAGAGCAAAAAGAGGGCCAAGAACCGTTTCATGGTCGAACTCCTTCCTGGGTAGGGCGATCCGGTTTGATTTCAATCCGAAGGGATGGGGTATTTTTCAGAGGGAGGGGGGCCTTGGACCTCTTTCGGACCGACCGGAAGGAATATCCCAGGGGCGAAGCCGTGGAACCCAGCGGGGGACATTCCCCTTGTAGGCCAGGTAGTCGCCGCCGAAGCGCCGCTGGAGGCCCGGTTCTTCAAAAAGGGGGATGTAGAGGGCGTTGGCAGCGAAAAAGAGCAGGAACCACCCCAGTAGCGGCCAAGATTGGAACAGGACCGCCTCCCCCAGCAGCGCCGCCAGAACTCCGGAAATCATCGGGTTGCGCACGTGGCGATAGGGACCCCGCACCACCAGGCGCCCGGGCGGCTCCCAGGGGGCGAGGGTTCCCCGCCCAACGCGGGCGAAGAGGGAGACGGTCCAGGTGATCAGGAAGAGGCCGGCCAGGACGAGGAGAAGCCCCGCCCAGAACAGGGGGCCGAGGGGGGGAGAGGGGCGCCCCGCGAGAGGGGTGTTTCGGAAGACCCACAGGAT
>JBFHXN010000147.1:0-6305 GCA_041598955.1 Desulfuromonadales bacterium
AGCCCGCTGCGCAGCAGATGGGGGATGGCGCAAAGCCCGCAACCGTGCCTGCGGTTGGTTGTGGCCCAGCTCCCCTGGCGCTCCATCGCTCCCCGCAAGCTCTCCGAGGGCTCCCCGCCTGCCAGGGGGGTGATCCGGTAGGGGATCTCGCAGGGCCAGATCCGATCGGGGCTCGAATGGTGAAAGGTGCAGAGCCCCTCGGTGTTGGGGCACTTGCCCACCAGCAGGAAGGCGTCGAGGCGCACCCCCCGGGTTCGGGTGGCGATGGCGGTCATGTCGGCCACGGTCAGGTGGCGGGGGAGAACCGCCCGGGAGATCCCCTGGCGGCGGAAGAAATCGATGGCCGCGCTGTTGGTCAGGTGGGCAAGGGTGCTGGCGTGGTATTCCAGCTGGGGATGACGGCGCCGGAGTCTCCTGAGGAGCCCCAGGTCGGCCAGAATCACCCCGTCGATCCCGGCCGCCGCGGCCTCGTCGACCAGCTCCTCCAGAAGAGGCATCTGCTCGTCGCTGTAGAAGGGGGCGTTCAGGGTCAGGGAAAAGGTCGCTCCCCGGGTGTGGGCCAGTGCGACGATGGCCGCAAGGTCATCGAAGCCGGGGACCTGGGCCTCGGGGAAGGTCCGCTGGTTGGCCGAGCCGAGCAGGCCGAAGCGCTCCCGCCATCCTCCGGGGAGAACCCCGCCGTAGAGTTCATCGACCCCCGCCTCGAGCAGGGGGAGGGCCTCGGAGAGCCGGTCGACGGGGGAGACGATGCGGGGCCTCATTCTCCCTCCCGGTACCGCCAGATATGCTCGCGGCGGTAATCCCACCAGGTGCCGTCGACCCGCGCGGCGAGGGTTTCCCCGGCGATGACCAGGGTCAGGGCTGGCCGCCGCGAGGGGCCCTCGAGATTGAAGAAGTCCCGCCCACAGGCCTTCTCCCCGATGTCGTCCAGGGTCCCGGTCACCACCGTCTCTCCGGGCAGGCCGAGGCGGTGGAGGAGCGCAATGGGAACGCTCGCTCCATACCCCTCCCGAAGCTGACGCACCAGTTCGGGCAGGGGGAGGTTGTTCATGTAGATCAGAAGGGTCACTCCCGGCGCGGCCAGCTCCGCCAGGGTCGGGGCGTCGGGGCCGTCCCCCAGGGTCCGCGGGGAGGCGATCACGGCCCGGCTGCAGACCCCGGGCAGGTCGAGGGTTTTTCGAAGCCAGGCGGCGGCCGCGTTGGCCGTTCCAACCCCCGCGACGACCTCGGCGCGCTCCCCCAGGGCGTCGACCAGGGCCTGAAAGGGGGAATAGAAGGTGAGGTCCCCGGGAACGAGGAAGGCCACCTCCCCTGCCTCCAGCAAGGCGCCGAGCTTGTCGAGCAGTTCCTGGAAGTAAAAATCGAAGGGGATCAGGATCTCCTTGCCCGGGAGGAGCTCGGCAAAGGTCTTCTCAAAGGGGGGGGGAGCGAAGACCGTCCGGCATCTCTTCAGGAGTTCGGCCCCACGGAGGGTCAACAGCCCCGGGTCCCCGGGGCCGGCGCCGATGAAGTAGACCCGATTCATGGCGTCCCCCTGCGCAGGAAGATGAGAAACTCCCGGTTCCCCTTGGGCCCGAGAAGGGGACTCTCGGTCACCCCGGCGACACGGCAGCCCAGGTCGGCGGCCAGGGCCTCGATCCGCTCCACCACCCTGCGGTGTTTCTCGGGGTCGCGGACCACCCCCCCCTTGCCGACCTCGCCGCGCCCCACCTCGAACTGGGGCTTGATCAGGGCGACGATTTCAGCCTTCGGCGCGAGCAGTGCCAGGGTGGAGGGGAGAACCTTCTCCAGGGAGATGAAGGAGGCATCGATGACGGCCAGATCGGGAGCCTCGGGGAGGCTCCCGGGTCGCAGATCACGGATGTTCGTCCTCTCCAGGTTCACCACCCGGGGGTCCTCCCGGAGCGTCCAGGCCAGCTGGCCATATCCGACGTCGACGGCATAGACCCGCTCGGCGCCGCCCTGCAGCAGGCAGTCGGTGAACCCGCCGGTGGAAGCCCCCACGTCGATGGCCACCCGCCCCCCCACGTCGAGGTCAAAGGCCTCCAGAGCGGCGGCCAGCTTCAGCCCGCCCCGGGAAACAAAGGGGATGTCCTCTCCCCTGAGGCGAAGATCGGACTCGGAGTGGACGAGGGTTCCGGCCTTGTCGACCACCCGGTCGGCCACAAGGACCTTGCCGGCCAGGATCAGGGCCCTGGCCCGCTCCCGGGACTGGACCATTCCCCGTTCCACGAGCAGTTTATCGAGTCGTTCCTTGGCGGGCACGGCGACCGGTTCGAAAAAGGGAGGGTTGCGCCCCTCGAAAGGGGCCGAGAAGAGCGGATTTCCGGGGGTCAGGTTAGCACAGCCCCGGTGAGCGGGCAACCGTTTTGCCTCTCCCGTCGGCCCCCCCCGAAGAGAAGAGAGGGGGACTTCCCATGGGGTCTCCTGGTGCCTTCTGAACCGGGTGGGCGGATCGGATTTCGAGCTGGAGGGTGGACCGGGAGGGTGGTGTTTCAGGCGGGATGGCGGGGGTTGTCCGAGACCAGGTCGAGAACGACGGGGGCGATCTTCTCCAGGGGGAGCACCGAGTCGACGCAGCCGAGTTTGATCGCCTCCTTGGGCATGCCGAAGACCACGCAGCTCTCCTCATCCTGGGCGATGGTGCGGGCGCCGGCCTCCTTCATCTCGAGCATCCCCCGGGCCCCGTCGTCTCCCATGCCGGTCATCAGGACCCCGACGGCGTTGGCCCCGGCATAGCGGGCCGTGGAGCGAAAGAGCACGTCCACGGAAGGACGGTGCCGGCAGACCAGGGGGCCGTCCTTGACCTCGACGAAATACCGGGCACCGCTGCGCTTGAGAAGGGTATGGCGATTGCCCGGGGCGATCAGGGCCCGCCCGGGGATGACGGTGTCGCCGTCGGCGGCTTCCTTGACCGTGACCCGGCAGATGCCGTCGAGGCGCCTGGCGAAGGCGGTGGTGAAATGTTCGGGCATGTGCTGGACGATCACCACCCCCGGCGAATCGTAGGGAAGGGCCTGGAGAAAGACCCGCAGGGCCTCGGTGCCGCCGGTGGAGGCCCCCACGGCCACGATCTTCTCCGTGGTGCGGATCATCTCGTGCCGGGTCGGCGCCTGGAGCACCGCGTCGGCGGAGAGCTTGGGCTGGACCGGCGCGGAGCGATCGGCCATGCGCCGCACCCGGGCCTGGGAGGCGGCCTTGATCGCGTCGCAGATGATCACCTGGGACTCTTCGAAGAACTGCCTCGCCCCCAGCTTGGGCTTGTGGATGATGTCGACGGCGCCGCACTGCAGGGCCTGCAGGGTGATGTCGGCGCCCTTTTCGGTCAGGGTGGAGCAGATGACCACCGGGATGGGGTGCTGGCTCATGATTTTCTTCAGGAAGGTGAGCCCGTCCATCCGCGGCATCTCGATGTCGAGGGTGATGACATCGGGAAGCTGCTTGGCGATCTTCCCCGCGGCGATGTAGGGGTCGGCGGCCGTGCCGATCACCTCGATGGCAGGATCGGAGGCCAGGATGCTCTCCAGGGCCTGACGGACCACCGCCGAGTCATCGACGATCAGAACGCGGATTCTTTTCTCTTCTCTGGGCATGCTCAAGCTCGGGCGAAATAGGAGGGGCGAAAGGGGCGCCGGCGGTTCACTCTCTGACCCTGCGGTAGACCGAAGGGGCCACCTGCTGAAGGGGCAGACCCATGCCGTTGAGGGTCTCCGAGTGCCCCATGAAGATGAACCCCCCGGGGAGCAGGTGGCGGCAGAGCCGGCCGACGATCCGGGCCTGGGTGGGCCTGTCGAAATAGATGATGACGTTTCGGCAGAAGAGAATCTCCACCGATTCGCTCATCCTGTATTCGCTGTCCATGAAGTTGAGCCGGCGGAAACTGACGCGGGCACGGAGCTCGGGGACCACCCTCGCCAGGGGCTCCTCCTTGTTCTTGCTCCGCAGAAGGTACTTGCGCTGCAGGGTGCGGGGGATGGGCGCCACTCGGTCCATGTCGTAGATGCCGGCGAGGGCCTTCTCCAGCACCTGGCTGGAGAGGTCGGTTCCGAGGATGGAAAACTGGAAGCCCGGCCACCCCTGGGCGAATTCGCTCAGCACCATGGCCAGGGTGTAGGGCTCCTCGCCGGTGGAGCACCCGGCGCTCCAGAGCCTCAGGGGTGCGGAAACGCCCACCTCGCGATGGGCCAGCAGCTCCGGCAGGGCCCTCTCCACCAGAAAGTCGAAGTGGGCCGGCTCCCGGAAGAAGTCGGTCTTGTTGGTGGTGACGGCGTCGCAGAGGTTGACCAGTTCCCGCTCCATCCCCTCGGGGCTGAAGAAAAACTCCCGGTATTCAGTAAAGGAGCTCAGGGAAAGAGCCCGAAGGCGCTTGCGCAGCCGGGCTTCGAGCATGCTCTTTTTCTGCAGCGGCATCTTGATGCCGAGCCGTTCCTGGATGAAGGCGCTGAAATGGTGGAAATCCCGGTCCGACATGGTTTCGAGGGAACCGAGAAAGGAGGGTCTGATCATGGCGTACCGCTCAGACAGGGGTGGCCAGGGAAAGGCAGAGAAAGCCGGACGGAGTTCGGGGGATCAGAGCGGCGCCCTGGCGCCGGTGATCTTTCGCCCCTCGCGGGCCGACTGTTCCGCGGCGGAGAGCTCCTGCACCTCGGCCTCCCGGTAGAGCTGGACGAGGTCGAGGATCAGGGCCACGGAGCCGTCCCCCAGGATGGTCGCCCCGGAGAGCCCCTTGAGCCCCTTGTAGAAACGGCCGAGGTTCTTGATGACCGTCTGATGCTCCCCGACGACATGGTCGACCACGAAGCCGATACGGTGCCCCTCCACGTTGACGATGACCACCTGCTCGACCTCCGGCAGATCCTTCCCCATGCCGAAGTGGTCCCGCAGGCCGATGTAGGGGACCAGTTCGCCGCGAACGGGGACGAGATGGCGTCCACGATCCCGGTTCTTTCCTGCGTTTTTGAGCTCGATGCACTCCTCCACGGCGGAGAGGGGAAACACGAAGGATTCCCCTTCGATCTTGACGAGGAGCCCGTCGATGATGGTCAGGGTCAGGGGGAGGCGGATGGAGAAGGTGGTCCCCTCGCCGCTGCGGCTGCTCACCGCGATGGAGCCGCGCAGATCGTTGATGGCCTTGCGCACGACGTCGAGCCCCACGCCCCTCCCCGAAACGCTGGTGACCTTGGCGGCGGTGGAAAAGCCGGGGGCGAGGATCAGGTTGACCAGTTCCTTGTCCCCGATTTCGGCATCGGCGGCCAGAAGGCCCATTTCGATGGCCTTGGCGCGGATCGCCTCCCGGTTGAGACCGGCGCCGTCGTCCCGCACCTGCAGCAGCACGGTGGCTCCCGAGTGGACGGCGGAGAGAAAGATCGTGCCCCTCACGGGCTTGTCCGCCTTGCGGCGCTTGTCCGGGGATTCGAGGCCGTGGTCGATGCAGTTGCGGATCAGGTGGACCAGGGGGTCGTTGAGCCGCTCGATGACCGTCTTGTCGAGTTCCGTCTCGGCCCCCTGGGTCACGAGTTCCACGTCCTTGCCGAGTTCCTGGGAGAGGTCGCGCACCAGACGGTTGAACTTGCTGAAGGTGGTGCCGATGGGGATCATCCGGATGTTGAGGATCTGGTCCCTCATGTCCCAGGTGAGCCGCTCGACCTCCTCGGCGATGGCGAGAAGCTCGGCGTCGGCCCTGTGACCGGCGGTCTGGGTGAGCCTCGCCTGAACGGTCACCATCTCCCCGACCAGGTTGACCAGGGCGTCGAGTTTTTCGGAGCGCACCCGGATGCTGGAGGCCGTCTCCGCCGTCTTTCTCTCCTTGCGCAGGCTCTGGACCCGGTCCTGCTCGGCGAGGGCCGAATCGATCTTGCCGCCGTTGAGCAGCCCCGCCTCCACCAGGGACTCCCCCAGGCGCTTCTTGCCCGTGAGGAATTTCTTCAGGTCGGAAGGGGTGAGATCTCCCCTTTCGACGAGGATCTCCCCGAGCTTCTTGTACTCCCCGGTGTCGTCGAGCCACCCCTCTTCGTCGATGACCTCCACGGCGATCTCGCTGTCATCCTCGACGAAGATGAAGACGTCCCGGATGGCGTTGTGGTCCTGATGGGTCGTGAGGATCATGTCCCAGTAGAGGTAGCAGGCCTCGGGGTCGATCTCTTCCAGGGGAGGAATGGCGTCGGTCTGGGCCACCGCGCGGCACTCCCCCATCTGGCAGACCTCCCGCAGCAGCCCCAGGGGGTTGACCCCCCGGCGAAAGATGTCGGCCCCCGGGCGGAAACGGATCCGGTAGGTCTTGCGCCCCTGGCTCTGCCTTTCGCCGG
>JBFHXN010000148.1:0-6293 GCA_041598955.1 Desulfuromonadales bacterium
CATGGTGGCGATGTGGAGAATCTTTCCGTCGAGATAGCCGCGCACCGCCCCTGAGACACCGAGGCCGCCGATCAGAAGGGCGCAGAGGCCGAGCAGAGTCAGGTTTGTGCTGGCCCGGTCGATGAAGCGGCGCACCCGCGGGGCTGCCTCCTCCCAGGTGCGGACCCGCCAGCCGGCGTCGGGGAATCGCCGGGCGAGATCCTCCTTGAGCCCGGTCGCCTCCTCCCGCGTCTCGATCCGGACCCGGTAGGCATAGTTGACGAGGCTGCCGGGGCGAACCAGGCCGCTCGCATCCAGCCCCGCCTGATCCACCATCACCCTCGGCCCCAGATCGAAGGCCCGCACCGTGCGGTCGGGCTCACTCGCTATCACCCCGCGGATCAGGTACTGCGCCTCCCCCATCCGCAGGAGATCTCCGCGCTGAAGCTTGAGCCGGGCCAGCAGACTCCCTTCGACCAGGGCACCGTGATGCCCGTTGCGCAGGGCCAAGGCGTCGCCCAGAGCCTGGGGAGGATCGATCACCAGGGTTCCATAGAGGGGGTATGCGTCGTCGACGGCCTTGAGCTCAACGAGGGTGCGCCCGCCGCTTGGAGAGCCGAAGGCCATGGTGCGCAGCTCGACAGTCTTTGAAAGCCGGCCGCGGCGGGCGAGAAAATCGTGCTGGTCGGCATCGGCCTCCCGGTGAACCAGTCGCACTTCGAGATCGCCCCCGAGCAGGGCGGCGGCATCGGCGAGGAGCCCCCCGCGGGCCGCCGCGCTGAAGGAGCCGATGGCCGCGATGGCGAAGACCCCGAGGAAGAGGCAGGCGGCGAAGACGCCGAAACCGTGCAGGCCTCCACGCAGTTCGCGCCTCGCCACCCGCAGGGCGTTGGCGAAGAGGAAAGGATCAGGCATGGTCCGGCTCCGCGGCAAAGAGCCGGCCGTCTCGCATCTGCAGGACGCGATCGCAGCGCCGCGCCAGGCGCTGGTCGTGGGTCACCAGAACCAGGGTGGTGCGATGGCTGCTCTGCAGAGCGAAGAGCTGCTCCATCACCCGACCTCCGGTGGCCGCATCGAGATTGCCCGTCGGCTCGTCGGCGAGAATCAGGGACGGCCGGGGAACGAAGGCCCTGGCCAGGGCCACGCGCTGCTGTTCCCCCCCCGAGAGCTCCCCGGGAAAGTGGGCCTGCCGCTCCTCCAGACCGACGGCGACGAGCGCCGCCCGCGCCCGCTCGAGGGGAGCGCGTTCTCCGGCGAACTCCAGGGGAAGAGCCACGTTTTCAAGGGCGGTCATGGTCGGCACCAGGTGAAAGGATTGAAAGACGATGCCGACGTGGGCCCGACGGAAGCGGGCCAGACCATCCTCGTCCTCGCCGACCAGGTCGACCCCGGCGACGACCACCCGGCCCCGGCTTGGCCGCTCCAGGCCGGAGAGCGCCATCAGCAGGGTGGTCTTGCCGGCCCCCGACGCGCCGACGATGCTCACCGTCTCGCCGTCGGCGACCTGAAGATCGATCCCCCGCAGGATGTTGACCCGCCCGGCGCCTCCCACTAGACTCAGATGGAGATCTTCGATGCTGACCATGGAGTGCCCATGTCCTTTCTGAAAAGCATCCTGCCCCTTTTGCTCCTCCTGATCCTGACCAGGACCTCGGCGGCGTCCGGGCCCCCGACCGTCGTTGTGCTGGGGGACAGCCTCACGGCCGGCTACGGCCTTTCACCGCAGGAGGCCTTCCCTGCGCAGCTTGAGGAAGCGCTGCATGCGGCCGGCATGTCGGTCAAGGTGATCAATGCCGGGGTCTCGGGGGACACCAGTGCGGGGGGGCTCGCCCGCCTGGCCTGGTCGCTGGCCGACGACCCGCAGCTGGTGATCGTCGAACTCGGCGCCAACGACGCCCTGCGGGGCCTCGACCCGGGGCAGACGCGGTCCAACCTCGACGCCATCCTGCGAGAGCTGCAGAAGAGGAGCATCGCCGTGCTTCTGGCCGGCATGCGGGCCCCCCGCAGCCTTGGCGGTGAGTATTATACCCGTTTCGACCCCATCTACCCCGAGCTTGCGGAGGCCTACGGGGTGGCTCTCTACCCCTTTTTCCTCGAGGGGGTCGCCGCCGAGCCCCGGCTCAATCAGCAGGACGGCATCCACCCCAACCGCGCCGGTGTCGCCGAGATCGTGCGCCGCATGCTCCCGCAGGTCATTGACCTGTTGCGGGAGGTGCAGGCAAAGCGATAAATCTCCGGATAAAGGGCCTGCCGAAAGACGGGGGAGACGGAAACTCGCCCCTGCCGGGCCCCTTGTCTCACCAGGGGAACATCACCCCGGTCAAGGCTTCTCCGCCCGACCGGAGTGCTCGCCGAGGAGCAGCTCGGCCACCCCCTCTCCCGGAGCGAGGGACCTCAGCCGCCAGAGCAGATAGCCGGCCATGGCGAAATTGCCGAGCCCCATCACCAGCACCAGCCAAACAAGAGCCCGCGACCAGCGGCCCTCCCGCCAGGCGATCCAGAGCCAGAACCAGAAAAAGCCGAAATAGGCATCGGCCAGGGTGGCGCGAAACCAGCCGTCGGCCCAGAGACGGGCCGCCGCCGTGAAGACATCCTCCTGAAGCGATGCCTGGAGGGTGACCAGCAGCATCCCCCCCAGCACCGCCCAACCTGCGAACAGCAGAAACCGTTTCATCTCCGACTCCTCCTCTCAGCGAGGGCGCCCCAGCAGGGCGTCCCGCAGTCCTTCGTCGATCGGGTTCGCCCCCAGCCATACGGTGTAGTACCACCTGGCGAAATCGGCCCCTTCGACCTCTATCAACGGCTCCCCGTTCCAGGCCAGCTCGGTCCCACGGCCGGGAAGGTAGGTCAGGGCGTAGCGGTCCCCCTCGGCGATGTCGCGATAGGCGGCGGAGATCAGATCGATGCGTGGACGCAGTCGGGGGAGGATCTCCGGGGGGACGTTCCGCTCCAGATAGGGCTCCGCGGCGGGCCCGAACTTCTCTCCCGGGATGTCGACCAGGTAGTGGATCTCCAGCCGCTTCGGGACATCCTCGATCCACCCCTCCGACGAAACCTCCGGCGGCAGGTAGAAGGCCGCGACGTAGACGCGGAAGAAAAAGCCCCAGCGAAGCAGCCCGGTCCCCCGCAGGGAGAGTTCCGTCTCTCCCACCCGGAGGGTCTCGCGGAAAACCACCCCCGCCGTCTCGGCCGCCCGGGCGGCGCCCTGCCATCCGGTCGGGACCAGGCCCATCAGCAGCACGATGACCAGAACACGAATGACCATGGGAGCCTCGCTCTTTGGTACGGAGTGGACGAAACGGCAGCACAGGGTAGTGTATTGGAAAACCATTGCATGTCCAGGGAGGTTCCATGGGTCGAGGACACTGTTTCCTCTTGTTGGCTTCATCCCTCCTGGGGTGCTCCGGCACTCCCCCAGGCGATCTCGGCGTGCGGGCGGGGAGACTCACCCCCTGTCCCACCTCCCCCAACTGCGTCTCCAGCCAGGAAGAGAGGGTCACCCGTCAGATCGCCCCACTGGCTGCGAAGCCGGACCCCTCTGCGGCCTTCGCACGCCTGGCCTCCCTCCTGGAGGCCCGCTCCGACGCCCGGATCGTCGAGCAGCAGGAGGGCTACCTGAGGGTCGAGTTTCGCACGACCCTTGGGTTCGTCGACGACGGGGAATTTCTGCTCGACCCGGGCCAGGGGGTGATCCATCTCCGCTCCGCCTCCCGCCTCGGGTGGTCCGATCTGGGGAAGAACCGGCGGCGGCTCGAGGAGATCCGCGCCACCTTTACCCAGGAGCCCCTTCCATGATCCGGCCGCTGCTGCGCCTGGCCGACCTCGGCCTGCTCCCCGACCCCGTCATCCGCGCCGGAATCCGCCGCCTGCTGCGGCGGAGGCTGACTGAACTCTCCCAGGCCATTCCAAACCCGGAAGCCGCCAAGGAGAAGCTCCTCCAAGGGCTCTGGAGGGGCCCGATGGCCGTGGCCACGGAGGCGGCCAACGAGCAGCACTACGAACTGCCGTCCGAGTTCTTTCGCCTGGTGCTTGGGCCTCACCTCAAATACAGCTGCTCCCTCTACCCGGGCGGGGGTGAATCGCTGGCGGAGGCCGAGGAGACGATGCTCTCCGAAACCGGCCGCCGGGCCCGTCTCGAGGACGGCCAGGAGGTCCTTGAGCTCGGCTGCGGCTGGGGCTCCCTGACCCTCTGGATGGCCGCCCGGTATCCCGCCAGCCGCATCACCGCCGTCTCCAACTCCCTTCCGCAAAAGCTCTTTATCGAAAGAATCTGCCGGGAACGGGGGCTGGCCAACGTCGAGGTCATCACCTGCGACATCAACCTCCTGGCGACCGACCGGACCTTCGACCGGGTGGTCTCGGTGGAAATGTTCGAACATGTCCGCAACCACCGCGAACTGCTGAGACGCATCTCCCGGTGGCTCAGGCCTCAGGGACTTCTCTTCGTCCACCTCTTCTGCCACCGGACCCATGCCTACCTCTTCGAGCCGGCCGGGGAAGACGACTGGATGGCCCGTCATTTCTTCACCGGAGGGATGATGCCCTCGGAGGATCTGCTGCCGAGCCTGCAGGAGGACCTGGCACTGGAGGAGCAGTGGCGGGTGTCGGGCATCCACTACCAGAGGACCTGCGAGGATTGGCTCGAAAACCTCGACCGGCGGCGCGAGGAGGTCCAAAGAGCCCTCCTGCCCGTCTGTGGCGCCGAAACCCGACTCTGGGTGCAGCGCTGGCGAATTTTCTTCATGGCCTGCGCGGAGCTCTTCGGCTACCGCGGCGGGGAGGAATGGCTGGTCGCCCATTACCTCTTCCGCCACCGCTGAGGGGTCGAACCAACCCCTCGAATCCCGATCCCATCCGGCCACCCGTCCCAGGGAGTCCTTTCGATGAGCCGAACTGCCTGCCTGAAGTCTCGCCTGAGGATACTCCTCGGCCTCCCCCTCGCCCTCCTGCTGACCGGCGCCGCCTCCCTCCCGCAGGTGGTCAAGACCCGGGAGCACGACCTGCGCATCGTTCCCGTCGTCTCGGGGCTCGACCACCCCTGGTCCATGGCCTTTCTCCCCGACGGCCGGATGCTGGTCACCGAGCGCCACGGGCGGCTGAGGATCGTCGACCAGGGGCGGCTCGTAAAGGAGCCCGTTTCGGGGCTCCCCCCCATCGAGGAGCGGGGGCAGGGGGGGCTCCTCGACGTGGCCCTCCATCCCCGCTTTGCCGAGAACGGCCTGGTCTACCTCTCCTACGCCGGGCCGGGACCGGGGGGCGTCGGCACGGAGGTGGCCCGGGGGAAGCTGGTCGGCCGCCGGCTGGAGAACGTCGAAATCCTCTTTCGCATGGAGCCCAAGTCGGGTGCCCGCCAGCACTTCGGCTCCCGCCTGGTCTTCGACCGGCAGGGATACCTCTACATCACCCTCGGCGACCGCGGCGAGATGGAGCGGGCCCAGCGCCCCGGGGACCACGCCGGGTCGGTGATCCGCCTGCACGACGACGGCCGGGTCCCCGCCGACAACCCTTTTGTCGGCCAGAAGGGGTGGAAGCCCGAGAAGTACACCCTGGGGCACCGCAACATGCAGGGGGCGGCCCTCCACCCCCGAACGGGGGAGCTCTGGACCCACGAGCACGGCCCCCAGGGGGGGGACGAAATCAACGTGATCCGCGCCGGGGTCAACTACGGCTGGCCCGTCATCACCTACGGCGTCAACTACGTCACCGGCACGAAGATCGGCGAGGGGAACCGCAAGCCCGGCATGGCCCAGCCGGTCCATTATTGGACTCCCTCCATCGCCCCCTCGGGGATGGCCTTCTACACCGGCGATCCCTTCCCCCGCTGGCGCGGCGACCTCTTCGTCGGAGCCCTGAGGGACGAGATGGTGGTCCGGCTGCGCTTCGACGGGGAGAGGGTGGTGGTGGAGGAGCGCTTCCTGAAGGGGGTGCTCGGGCGGATCCGCGACGTGCGCCAGGGGCCCGATGGCTTTCTCTACCTCCTCACCGACGAGGACGACGGAGCGCTGGTGCGGCTGGAGCCGGCCGGCGGATAGGGGGGTCTCGGAAGCTTTTCGTCCCCGGGCCATGACTTGGTTTTTTGGAAAATGACCTGCCTGAATCCCCTCGAGAGCCTCATGACGTTCAATGGAGCGTCCCCCATCCGGAAGTCCCTTGTTCCGATTTTCTCAACTATATGGCCTGGTTGCGGTTGACTAGCCTAAAATACCTGCTTTAATTAAAAGGTTGAATTCCGGCTTCGGCCCCCGCGCGGAAAGGAGACCTATGCGGTTCAAGGACTACGACAATGGCGGATTCTACGACGAGATGTTCGACGA
>JBFHXN010000149.1:0-6271 GCA_041598955.1 Desulfuromonadales bacterium
ACTTCATCGCCCGCCTGACCGCCCTGCCCGGTGCCCCGGAAGTCGCCCTGACCACCAACGGCCTGCGTCTCCCCGAGATGGCCGCCCCCCTCAAGGAGGTCGGGCTCTCCCGGATCAACGTCAGCCTCGACACTCTGCGCCCCGAGCGTTTCAGGGAGATCACCCGCCGGGACGGCCTCGACCAGGTCCTCCGGGGGATCGAGGCGGCTGAAAATGCCGGCCTCTCACCCGTGAAGGTCAACATGGTCCCCATCCGGGGGGTCAACGACGACGAGATCGAGGACTTTGCCCGACTGACCCTGGAGCGCCCCCTCGAGGTCCGATTCATCGAGTTCATGCCTGTCAGCGGGGGGCTCGATTACCCCCCCGAGAGCCTGGTTCCGGCGGAGGAGATCCGGGAGCGGCTGAACGCCCTCGCCCCCCTGGAGGAGATCCCCCGAAGCGGTCCCGCCGGTCCTGCCCTTCTCTTCACCTACCCCGGCGCCGCCGGAAGGCTCGGGATCATCCCCGCCGTCTCGGGGCATTTCTGCGGCGAGTGCAACCGTCTGCGCCTCACCGCCGACGGCCGCATCCGCCCCTGCCTCTTCTCCCAAGAGGAGATCGACCTGCGGGACGCCCTGCGCGGCAACGTTACGGATGAGGAACTGCGGCGGATCCTTCTCGGCACCGCCTGCGCCAAGCCCGCCCGCCATACCATCGGCGACCCCGGTTTCCAGCCCGGCAAACGCCGGATGGGAAGCATCGGGGGGTGATCCCCGCCAAGAAGAGATAAAATGGGTAGGGTGGAATAAGGCCCTCAGGGCCGTTTCCACCAGAATGGTGGGAACGCTCCGCTTATCCCACCCTACTCACTTCCGCAGGATGCATCAGCTGCCCGGCCGACGAATCTTGACTTCACTCCCTCTCCCTTGATGGGAGAGGGTCGGGGTGAGGGTGGGAATCAACTTCGCCGGTCCCGGGCGCTCGCCGAGACCCTTCGCCTCTTCTTCGCCGCTCCCCCTTTATTTCCTCCCAACCTGCGCTACAATCCTTCCTCCGCCCCGGAACAACAACCCGCCAGGAGGATTCCATGGAAAAAAGCTGCAGCTACGGTTTCGGCAAGACCCTTCCCCTTCCCTACGACCAGGCCCTCGGCAAGACCCGCGAGGCCCTCCAGGGGCAGGGTTTCGGCATCCTGAGCGAGATCGACGTGCGGGCCAAGATGAAGGAGAAGCTCGGAGTGGAGTTCCGCCCCTACGTCATCCTGGGGGCCTGCAATCCCCCCCTGGCCCATCAGGCTCTCAGCGCCGAGCCCAACCTCGGCCTGCTTCTTCCCTGCAACGTCATCGTCTATCAGGTGGACAAGGAGCGCACCAGGGTCATGGCCATGGATCCCGTGGCGGCCCTCAACCTGGTCGGCAACCCCGAGGTCGAAAAAGTCGCCCGCCAGGTCAGGGAGCTCCTCGACAAGGCCATGAAGGCTTTATAGATTTGCGACAGGAGAAATGCCTCCCGTAGGGTGGAATGAGGCCCGCAGAGGAGTTTCCACCGGGTTGGTGGGAACGCTCCGCTTATCCCACCCTACGAGACTGGACTTGATTCTCCTCCGTGTCTCCGTGGTAAAGAGCTCTTCGGCCGCAAAACGAAAAGGGCCCGCTCCAGGCGGGCCCTTGGCTCATCATGTGATCCGGAGGTGCCGGTCAGGCGGCCGGCTTGTTGTCCTTCTCGTCCACCCTCTTGGCTTCCTCGATCTCCTTGTCGGCGTCCTTCATCCCGTCCTTGAAGTTGCGAAGCCCCTTGCCGAGGGAGGCTCCCACCTGGGGGAGCTTGCCGGCGCCGAAGACGATCATCACCAGAACCAGAATGATCAGCAGTTCCTGTGTACCGAGTCCGAACATGTTCGTTTTCTCTCCTTTGTGGCACCCATTTGCCCTCGCTAGACTACACTTTCCCCGCAAAATTGGCAACGTATACATTTGAAGCGGGGAGGAAGGACCTTCACCCCCACCCCGGCCCTCCCCCCTCGAGGGGGAGGGAGACTTAGTCCAGGGAAACGGTACGGAAGGACGTTTTCTTCAGCCCGCTAGCGGCCGGCGGCAGGGGGGAGGATTTTTTCATCCAGGGTGGAGAGGAGAAAGAAGAGACTGACAGAGCCGATCACCACCGCGAGCTTGGGGAAGCAGGGGGAGAAGGTCAGGAGACTGTCCTCCAGCAGCCAGGGGGAGAGATGCCGGATGGCTCCCAGCTGGGCGGAGGTCAGCAGGTCGAAGCGGCTGAAGAGATGTCCGCAGAACATCAAGCCGATGGCGAGCATCCCGGGTCCCGCGGTTCTTGAGCGCCAGGAAAGCAGGAGAAGAGCCAGGGGAAGCAGGAGGCCCGCCAGCACCTCGAAGAGCCAGAAATTGAGGGAGAGTGCCCCGGAGACCAGGGCTTCGGTCACAACCCGGTCCTCGTCGAGACCCCATCCGGCCAGATAGGCAGAGACCCGGACCACCTGAAACAGGAGCAGGGCCCCCAGGGTAGATGCGAAAATCCTGCGGAGCGGAAGCAGGAGGGCTGACTGCTCTTCGCCGATCTCTCCCCCCTCCAGCCAGGCGGGGAAGAGGACCAGAAAGAGAAAGAGGGCGGAGCCCAGAACCAGGGCCGAAAGGGTGTTGGTGAGAAGGACACCCCCGCTGAGCCACTCGGGGCTCGACCCGAAATGAAGGAGCAGTCCGTCGAAGAGGTGGACCGCAGCCAGAGAGGCACCGAAAGCGGCCAGAGAGAGACCTAATGCCAGGATTCTCCTCCCCCATCCAAGGGCGATGGAAATCCCCGTCAGCAGGAAGAGAAAGACCCCGCAGCCGACCGCCAGGAAACCGAGGTCGCGGTAGAAAGCGGCCCCGAGGTCGGCGATCAGGGAAAGACGCGCCGGCATGGTGAGCTCGACCCCCAGAACCCCCAGGCCGATGACGAGGGCGAAACCCGCCACCAGGAGAGCCTTCTGGGCCACACCCTCCAGCCGGGACCCGGCGTTCAGGAGAGGAAGACCCGCCAGGAGACTGAGTCCTCCGGCGGCGAGGATCAATAAATGACCGGTGGCGATCAGCAGCCCCCAGGGGGGCTCCCAGGGGGAGTTGAGCTCGTGGGTGTGGCCGAAGAGGAGGACGAAGCCGAAAGCGCCCCCTCCGAAGACCACCCCCGCCGCCAGGGTCAAATACCACCAGAAATCCACCCGCCGCGTGCTCATTCCCCTCGATCCCGTCTGTTTCAACTCAAAGAATGAAAAACCAAATGACCGTAGGGTGGAATAAGGCCCAGAGGGTCGTTTCCACCATTCTGGTGGGAACGCTTCGCTTTTCCCACCCTACAGAGAATACGGAAATATTCCGATTTTTGAATATCTGTTCGTTAAAAAACGGGGGAGAGGAGAACCCTCCTCTCCCCCGGTGCTGCGGTACGGTTTAAGAATTAAAACTTGACGGTGAGGGAGGCGTAGCCGTCCCAAACCTTGTCGACGGCCGGCAGCATGGAGAAGGCCAGGCCGTCTTCCACGTCGTCGATCTTCTGGGGCTTGCCGACGGGGGTGCCGCTGTTGGTGTACTTGTAGTCGTAGTAGAGGCCCCCGACCTTGATGAACATGTTGGGGTTCACGTCGAAGATGTAGTAGGCCTCGCCGACCTGGCCGCGGGTGGCGAGCTTGCTGCCGACCACGTCGTCCTGGCCCTGGGTGAAGGGCATCCAGTAGCGGGAGCCGTAGTTGTACTCCAGGCCGAGCTTGCCCATAGGGGCGGGAACCTGGATGCCGGCGTAGATGGAGTGGCCGTCCTGGTTCTCGTCGCTCTGGGCGCGGACCGGGGCCATGATGATTTCGGTGCCAGAGCTATTAAGTTGAGCCTCAAAGACGGCGTCGGATCCCATGCCGCCGAACATGCCGGCGTTGCCGGTGGGGCGCATCTGGGTCCAGCCGCCCGAGACGAAGAAGTTGACCCCGTTCATCCCCTCGTAGGTGTAGCCGGCGCCCCCCAGGTTGATGTCGCCGATGACGGTGGAGGGCTGCACGCGGGTGACGAAGTTGAAGTTGGAGAACTTCTGGATGTCGTTGTAGAGGGTCGGTGCGAAGATGGATGCGTACTGGGTGGGGAAGGCGATGATCCCCTTGAAGCCGTCGTTGACGTCCTGGGCCCGGAAGAGGGTGAACTGCAGGAAGTGGGTGCCGTCGTTGAAGGCGTCGATATTGAAGCCGCCCAGGTGGGTGTCCTTGGTGTCGAGCTCATTGAAGAGCTCGCCGTTGCCGTACTCGGACTCGAAGCCCTGGCCGTAGCAGAAACGCACGGTCTGCCCTTCGATGCCGGTCAGCGCCGCCAGCTTGTAGCCGATGGTGATGCCGTCGAAGTTGAAGTGGACCAGGTGCCCCGAGGGGGTGCCGCCGCGCAGCTCGTTCTCGCGGAACTGGCTGGGGGGGCCGTAGGTGGAGGGGCGGCGACCGATGGAGAGGTAGAAGTCGCTGCCGCCGATGTCGCTCCAATCGAAGTAGGCCCGCTCGACCCGCACCCAGTCGCCGGTGGTGTTGCCGCCGTCGGTGCCGTCCATGGTGAAGCTGTTCCAGGAGTCGAAAACCTTGTTGCCGGTGGAATCCCCCCAGTTCTTGTACATGGAGAGACGGCCGGCGAACTTGACGTTCTTGTAGACGTCGGCCTTCATGTTCAGGCGCAGGCGGGTTGTGTAGAGGATGTCGTTGTTGATGTCGGATGTGGTTTTCTTGGCCAGGGGGAAGGGGCCAACGCCCGCACCGGTCATCCCACCCATACCCCACATGCCAAAGTTGTTGAGCAGTTGGTTATAGAGAACAGGATTCGTGTTGTAAAGATTGGAGAACATGTTGTCCAGGGCGGACGGATTCAGCGATTGGTCTGCAAAATCAGCAATACCGTCGGGGCCGGGAATACCGTCTACATCCTGAAAGTCAGGGGCCATCGGGTTAAAAGCAGTAAAGTTCCCCAGAGGGCCAGAGACCCCCATCATGGCAGGCGGTGCAAGCTTCTCGAAAAAATCCTGAAAATCGACGTTGATCCCGGGGTTGAAGGTCACATCCTTATAGTGCAGGGTGTCACCCTTGACCCGCATGTCGCCGGAGAAGCTGATGCGGTCGAGGGCGCTTTTCTTCTCGTTCTTGTCGACCCGCTTGGAGATGTCCTCGAGCTCCTGGGTCAGCTTCTGGATCTCCTTCTGGAGCTCGTCGGTGGTGGCGGCCAGCGCCGAGAGGGGCGCGGCGAGAAGAGCCGCCAGGAGCAGCACGGTAAACTTGCGCATCGAAATGCCTCCTTGAAATGGATTGAAAAGAGCCGGGCTCGCGCCCGGCTTTGGTTTGGGGACGACGATTAACCGCAGGTCTGGGGCTGATCGGAGTCGGCGGCGTGATCGTAGAGGAACTGCTGGATGTCGAGGGCATCCTGGGGGGACATGTTCTTGAGAACCTCGGGTTTGGCGCTGTGCTTGTCTTTCTCGAAGAAACGGTCCCACTGGGACATGGTCTTGGAGAGAGGGGTCAGCTTGCCCCCTTCACCGGCCTCGGAGTGGCAGGTCTTGCAGGTCTTCTTGTAGAGGTACTTCCCTTTCTTGGGGTTGCCGCCTTCAATGGCGACGGCCGCGGAAGCGAGCATGGCAAAGATGGAAAGGGTGGCGACGATCTTGGAGCTGCGGTTCATGATCAAACCTCCGTTATTGGGTTTCCCGGGCGCATGGAGCGACCCGGACCTGGGTTGACGGGACTGGAGTATGGTGAAATGGAGGTTGCCCTCCGCCAAAACGCATTTTCTTTTCCGAATATACGCATTTCACAATTCATGCCAACTTTAATGGCCCATTAGTTTTTCCCAAGACTCTTGTTTAACTGCTTGACTTACCGTCGTTTGCCGGTACGCCTGACCGGCGAGCCCCCCCTTCTCGGGGATCACCGCTGCGGTGAAATGACCGACCTCTGCGCCAAATTGTCTCGGCAAATGACCGAAACTCGTCCCGAGACAGGCCTGGACGCCACTCCGCCAGCCTCTTCGCCATTTCACCGCAAGGTGCCGAAATTCGCCACCGCTTTTCAAGGATAGTCACCCACTCCCCTGAGCGGCAGCCGAGCCCGCGCGGATCCCCCCGGACCTACGGAATTCCATCACGGGCGCCTGACCTCCATACGCAAATAGTGAGCCACGAATAAGGTTTGTCGGCCAATTCAACGAGATCTTTAAATAAGGGTATCCATAACCATTCTTAGCGGCGGGAACGATTTACCTTTTTTACACTCATGGCCCCGAACACC
>JBFHXN010000150.1:0-6263 GCA_041598955.1 Desulfuromonadales bacterium
AGATGTCCCCCGAATAGGTGATGCCGAAATCGGCCTCTCCCGAGTTGACCCGGCGCAGGTTCTCCACGGAGCCGGCCGAGGCCATGTTGGAAACCTCCACGTCGGGCATGTTCTTGGAGAGCCGGGTGGCGATGCCGTTGGAGAAGTACTGGAAGGTGCCTCCCTCGGGGCCGCCGGAGAAGGCGAGCCTTTCCTTGGCCAGGGCCGGGCCTGCCGGTGCCAGGAACAGGGCCGCCAGCAGCAGGCCGAGGGCCAGGGAGAGCGTTTTTGCGGTGGTTTTCATGGTCGATTTCCTCCTCAGGTGGGGTTTTGAATAAAACACTATTTTGAAATTTCTTCCCCTGCTAGCAGCAAGGGAAGTGCCAAGGGACAGAAGGGATTTGAAAACCGGTATATCTTAGCATGGAATCGATTCTTTTCCACCAACAGGAAAAGCCGGACCGGCGGTGGGCCTTCCAAAAAGTGGTCAAAAAAGGCCAATGGTGGCCAAAAGTCGTCACTTGGTCGTGGGTTCTTTCTGTGGCGTAGAACCGGGTTTGCCTTCCCCCGGTCCGGGAAGGCCAGGGAACCCTTGACAGGCGGGAGGGGGCTCCGCTATTAATTGCCCTGCTCCGTCCCTCCAGCGGGCCCGGCCGTCTCCGGGCAGAAGCGGCTATCCGATGACCCGGGAATTTTTCGCCCCCGCCAAGATCAACCTCTGCCTCCATGTCCTGGGGAAGCGCCCCGACGGCTACCATGAGCTGGCCATGCTCATGCAGCGGGTCTCCCTGGCCGACCGGGTTTCCATCTCCCTCGTTTCCGATCCCGGGGTCCTTGTGACCTGCGCCGGACTCGATCTGGCGGCCGGTGAGGAGAACATCGCAGGCCGCGCCGCCCGGCGCCTGATCGAGCTCTCGGGTGAGAAGCGGGGGGTGCGGATCGACATCGACAAGCGGATCCCCGTGGCCGCGGGCCTCGGCGGAGGTTCCTCCGACGCCGCCGCGGTTCTCTCGGGGCTCAACGACATGCTCGGTCTGGGGCTCTCTCCGGAGACCCTGCGGGAGGAGGGGGTGAAGCTCGGGGCCGATGTCCCCTTCTTTCTCTTTCCCTCGGCGGCATGGGCCACCGGCATCGGCGAGCGCCTGGAGCCGGTTTCCGGACTCCCCGCGGTCTGGTACGTTCTGGTCAACCCCGGTTTCGCCGTTTCGACGGCCTGGGTCTTTCAAAATTTGGGGTTGACATCCCCATCGACCGCAACTAAAATGCCGAGGTTTTCCGGTGCGCTGGGGGAGTTGCTCGACATCCTGCACAATGACCTCGAGAGCGTCACCTCCGTTCGCCATCCAGAGATCGCAGAGATCAAGGGTCGGCTTCGCGATCTGGGAGCCGCCGGTGTCCTGATGTCCGGGTCCGGCCCGACGGTCTTCGGGGTCTTCGCCGAAGAGGCCGCGGCGCTCAAGGCGGCCGGGGAGCTCTCGGCCCTTCCGGGCTGGCGGGCCTACTCCGTCCGGCCGGTCTAGCCCCCGATTCGTTTCCCCCGTACTTGAATCTGATTGTTGCTCGATGGGGCGTCGCCAAGCGGTAAGGCATCGGATTTTGATTCCGACATACCTAGGTTCGAATCCTAGCGCCCCAGCCATCCATTCACCCGGTTGCCGCAACGCACCGGATTGACAAACCTTCCTTTCACCGGTTAGGTCATGGTTCCCCATGGCCTAACGGTTTTTGAAGGAGGGGCATCGAGGTTTCCCTGTGGACAAGCTCAAGATTTTCTCCGGCAACGCCAATCTCACCCTGGCCCGCGAAATCTGCGGTCATCTGGCCGTTCCCCTGGGCAACGCCAGCGTGCGCAGCTTCTCCGACGGGGAGATCATGGTGGAGATCGGGGAGAACGTCCGGGGCCGGGATGCCTTCATCATCCAGTCGACCAGCAACCCGGCCAACCACAACCTCATGGAACTCCTGGTCATGGCCGATGCCCTCAAGCGGGCCTCGGCGGCGCGGATCACCGCGGTGATCCCCTACTTCGGCTATGCAAGGCAGGATCGCAAGGTCGCTCCCCGCACCCCGATCACCAGCAAGCTCGTCGCCGATCTGGTCGCCACCGCCGGGGTCAACCGGGTGCTGACCGTCGACCTCCATGCCGGGCAGATCCAGGGCTTCTTCAACATCCCCGTCGATCACCTCTTCGCCGCCCCGGTGCTGCTCGAGGACATCAACAAGAGGATCCAGGGGCGCGTGGTCGTGGTCTCTCCCGACGCCGGCGGCACCGAGCGGGCGCGGGCCTTCGCCAAGCGCCTCAACGCGGGCCTCGCCATCATCGACAAGCGCCGCAGCGCCCCCAACGTCTCCGAGGTGATGCACATCATCGGCGAGGTCGAAGGGGAGACCTGCATCATCGTCGACGACATGATCGACACGGCCGGCACCCTCTGCAACGCCGCCCGTGCCCTCAAGGAGCAGGGGGCCAAGGAGGTCTACGCCTACGCCACCCACCCGGTTCTCTCCGGCCCGGCGCTGGAGCGGATCTCCGAGAGCTGTCTCACCGAGGTGGTGGTGACCAACACCATCCCCGCCGCAGAGAAGATCAGCCAGTGTTCCAAGCTGCGGAGCCTTTCGGTGGCCGAGCTGCTCGCAGAGGCGATCCGCCGCATCTACAGTGACGAATCGGTCAGTTCACTCTTCGTCTGATCGGTATATAAACAGCACCTTACCCACGGGGTAACCAGTCTAGGAGGAAACAATACATGGCTAAGACATCAATGAAGGTCGCCCTGCGGCAGGTGCGGGGAAAAGGGGGGGCTCGCACCCTCCGTCGGCAGGGCCTGGTCCCCGCGGTGGTTTACGGCAAGGGGATGGAGCCCTGCGCCCTCGCCATCGAGCCCAAGGCCCTCTCGGCGGCTCTCGGCACCGAGGCCGGCATGAACGCCCTGATCACCCTCAAGGGTGAGGGGCCCTTCGACGGGCAGGTCGTCATCCTCAAGGATTTGGATGTCGATCCCATCCGTCGCGAGCCGATCCATGCCGATTTTTACGCCATCGACATGAAAAAGAAGGCCCACTTCATGGTCCCCGTCCACACCATCGGCAAGGCCGAAGGTGAGAAAATCGGCGGCTCCCTGCAGCTGATCCGGCACGAGCTCGAGGTGGTCTGCCTGCCGACGGCCGTCCCCAAGTCGATCGACATCGACGTCACCGCCCTGAAGATCGGCGGCGTGGTCCATATCGAGGACATCGAGCTCCCCAAGGGGGTTGAAGTGCCCCACGACGTCAACTTCACCATCATCACCGTCACCGGGATCAAGGCCGAGGAAGAAGAAGTCGAGGCCGCCGAAGAGGGTGAAGGGGCCGAAGAGGAAGCCTGAACGGAGGGCCGGTGAAGCTGATTGCCGGACTGGGCAACCCTGGGGCCAGGTACGCCGACACCCGCCACAATATCGGTTTCATGATCGCGGAGGCATTCGCCGCGCGGCACGACCTCAGTCTCAAGCGCAAGGGGCACCAGGCCTTTTTCGGCGTGGGGCGCGCCGCCGGGGTCGAGGTGGTCGTCCTGCTTCCCCAGACCTTCATGAATCTGAGCGGAGCCAGTGTCCGCTCGGCCTGCCAGTCTTTCTCCGTCCCCCCGGCCGACCTGGCGGTGGTGCACGACGAGATCGACCTTCCTTTCGGCGAGCTTCGGCTCAAGGCCGCGGGGGGGCATGGCGGCCACAACGGTTTGCGCAGCATCGCCCAGCAACTCGGCACCGGGGAGTTCCTCCGGTTGCGGGTGGGGGTAGGGCGACCCCCGGGGGAAGGGGATGTCTCGGGCCATGTCCTGGGTCCCTTCTCCGCCGCCGAGAGGCCGTTTCTGGAGGAGGTGGTGACGGCGGGAGCCGAGGCTCTGGAGTGCATGCTCACCGAGGGGCTCACCGCAGCCATGAACCGCTTCAACAACCGCAATCTGGTCGGCATAAAATAAATTCCATCAAGAGAGGGTAGAGCCAATGGAAGTGCAGATGTTTGCTCCCATCCTGGGGGTGATCGGGTTCGTCGTCGCCATCATCATCTACAGCGTCATCAAGGCCGAGCCGGTCGGCAACGAGAAGATGAAGGATATCTCCGAGGCCATCCACGCCGGGGCCATGGCGTTTCTGAAGCGCGAGTACTCGGTGCTGGCGATCTTTATCGTCCTGGTCTTCTTCCTGATCGCCCTGGCTCCCAGCCTCGGCTTCCAGACCGCCCTGGCCTTTCTCGGCGGCGCCGTCTGCTCGATGATCTGCGGCTTCATCGGCATGAAGGCCGCCACCCGGGCCAACGTCCGCACCGCCGAGGCCGCCCGCGCCACCGGTCAGGGCAAGGCCCTGATGGTCTCCTTCAACGGCGGCGCCGTCATGGGGCTCTCGGTCGCTTCCATGGGCCTGATCGGTGTGGGGATCGCCTACATCATCTTCGGCGGTGATCCCGCCACCTCCCAGTACATCAACGGCTTCGCCATGGGCGCCTCCTCCATCGCCCTCTTCGCCCGCGTCGGCGGCGGCATCTACACCAAGGCCGCGGACGTCGGCGCCGACCTGGTCGGCAAGGTCGAGGCGGGGATTCCCGAGGACGACCCGCGCAACCCCGGCGTCATCGCCGACAACGTGGGCGACTGCGTCGGCGACACCGCCGGCATGGGCGCCGACATCTTCGAATCCTATGTCGGCTCCATCATCGCCACCATCGCCATCGCCGCCTTCGCGGGTGCCGGCCTGATGAGCACCCTGGCAGGGGAGACGGTGGAGGTCGGTTCCGAACTGTTCAAGCTCACCCAGACCAACGCCATGCTGCTCCCCCTGGTGCTCGCCATGGCGGGGATGATCTTCTCCCTCATCGGCATCGGCTCCATGAAGTTCCTCAAGAACATCGACCCGGCCGCGGCCCTGCGCTACACCACCTTTGTGGCCGCAGGCGGCTTCCTGGTGGCGACCTTCTTCATCACCCGGTACATGCACATCAGCAATGGCGTCTTCTGGGCCGTGCTCGCCGGCACCCTGGCCGGCATCGCCATCGGTCTGATCACCGAGTACTATACCTCCTCCTCCCCCGTCTCCCGCATCGCCGAGGCGAGCAAGACCGGCCCCGCCACCAACATCATCCACGGCCTGGCCGTCGGTCTCGAGAGCTGCGCCGCCCCGGTGCTGATCATCGCTCTGGGCATCTTCGTCGCCAACCACTTCGCCGGTCTCTACGGGATCGGCATCGCCGCCGTCGGGATGCTGGCCACCGTCGGCGTCACCATGACCGTCGACGCCTACGGTCCCATCGCCGACAACGCCGGCGGCATCTCCGAGATGGCCGGTCTGGGCCCCGAAGTCCGCAAGATCACCGATGGTCTCGACGCCATCGGCAACACCACCGCCGCCGTGGGCAAGGGCTTCGCCATCGGTTCGGCGGCCCTGACCGCCCTGGCCCTCTTCTCGGCCTACGCCACCGCGGTCCAGCTCGAGACCATCAACCTGCTCAAGCCCGAGGTCGTGATCGGCCTGCTCATCGGCGGGGCGCTCCCCTTCTTCATCGGGGCCCTCACCATGACCTCCGTCGGCCGGGCCGCCGGAAAGATGGTCGACGAGATCCGCCGTCAGTTCCGCGAGATCCCCGGCCTGCTCGAGGGGAAGCCCGGCGTCAAGCCCGAGCCCGAGAAGTGCGTCGACATCTCGGCCCGCGCCGCCCTGCGGGAGATGGTTCTGCCCGGCGTGGTCGCCGTTATCGCCCCGGTCCTGGTCGGTCTGCTCCTGAAGAAGGAGGCCCTCGGCGGCATGCTCGCCGGCGCCACCCTCGCAGGAGTGCTCCTCGCCCTGATGATGTCCAATGGCGGCGGCGCCTGGGACAACGCCAAGAAGTATATCGAGAAGGGTGAACTGGCCGGTGAGAAGAAGGGGGGCGAGGCCCACAAGGCCGCCGTCGTCGGCGACACCGTCGGCGACCCCTTCAAGGACACCAGCGGCCCCGCCATGAACATCCTCATCAAGCTGATGAGCGTGGTCTCCCTGGTCATCGCTCCTCTGCTGGTCTGATCCCAGGCCCGGAGCGGGTTTACTCGAAAGTCGATAGCCGGAGCAGACGCTCCGGCTATCGCTTTTTTCACTGACGGAACGAGAGTATGGCACTGCAGTGTGGCATCGTTGGGCTGCCCAACGTGGGCAAGTCGACCATTTTCAACGCCCTGACCAGCGCCGGCGCCGAGTCGGCCAACTATCCCTTCTGCACCATCGAGCCCAACATCGGCGTGGTGGCGGTCCCCGACCGGCGTCTCGACGCCCTGGCCG
>JBFHXN010000151.1:0-6263 GCA_041598955.1 Desulfuromonadales bacterium
CCGTTTCACCAACGGAAACGAGAACCTGGCAGGCCAGGCGACGGCCAGGCTCGGGTACCTGACCGGGGGGACATGGACCGATTTCGCTCCGGCGGTCACCAGCGTCAAGGCGATTCCGCCCAACTCGAACAAGGTGCAGAGATTCAGCTTCGGCGGCGGCGGCCTCGTGCCGGCCGGCAGCCAGCTGGCGGTGCGGGTCACCAACAGCGGGACCCTCAGCTACACCCTTGCCGTCGGCAGTGCCGCCAACCGCGGCGACATTTCGGTGAGTGAGCAGCTCTACAACCATCTTCCGGGCAACTTCAGCGTCAATACGCCGAGCGGCTCGGGGATCGTCACCCTCAGCTGGAGCCAGCCGAGCGACCCCGATGCCGGCCACCTGGTGCACTACGACGTCTACGGCAGCGACGACAATGGTGTGACCTACAAGCATGTGATCGCCCGGGATCTTCCCGCCGCGACCACCAGCGTGCAGTGGAACACCGTTGCCGCCGGAGTCGCCCTGAGCGCCCCGAACACCGGCGTCAAGGTCAGGGTCGTCGCCATGGACGGGTTCAAGAGCGGTGCCGGCACGGCCGAGTCGACCGTGCGGGAGTCGCTGGCCTGGACGGTGAACAATACCGTCGACGCCATCCCCCCGGGGCAGATCAGCAACCTGCACGCCGAGACGCGGCCCAAGGCCGGTTCGGTCTTCCTCACCTGGACCGCCCCCGGAGACGATGGCTACGACCATACCCGGGCCGCCCAGTACGACATCCGCTACAGCACCGCGGCCATCACCAGCGATGCCCTCTTCGCCTCGGCCACCCAAGTCACCAGCGAGCCGGTCCCCACCTTCGGCGGTACGGAGCAGGGTTACGAAGTGCTCGACCTGATCCCCGACACCAGCTACCATTTCGCCATCAAGGCCGCCGACGAGCAGGGGAACTGGTCCCCTCTCTCCAACTCGGCCAGCGCCTCCGGCGGCAAGAAGTGCGGCATCTGCCACGGCACCCCCCCCGACGACGCCACCACCGCCGGCAACCACATCGAGCATGGCTACACGGTCGATGACTGCGTCAAGTGCCACGGGGATGCGGTTTACGGCTACGGGATCAGGGATTACAACGGAGGCCTGAAGCACCAGGACGGCCTGCTGCAGCTCGGCTTCGGCCGCGACGGCACGGGGGCCAAGCTGCTGCCCGTGGTCGGTGTCTTCACCGGCGACACCCTCACCTACACACAGAACGGCTTCAAGATCTACGAGGATACAAGCTCGGGCGGCTTCACCGCCTCCCCGGGAGGTGACAGGATCGACAACGGCGGCTGTTTCAACTTCGCCAACGTCAACGCCACAGGCTGCCACGGCCCCGCGACGCCTTCGTGGGACGAAAGCGTGAATCTCCCCTGTGCCTCCTGCCACGGGAACCTCACCCGCACCACCGACCCCTACGGGCGCGCCTACGACGACACCGGCGAGGCGGTCAAGGCGTCTCCGCCCGTCGACAACCATGGCAACAGCACCGGCAAGTTCGTCGGCCAGCACGAGAAGCACCTCAACTACTCGGCCCGCTACGCCAAGGGCAACTCCTGTCGCCTCTGCCACCTCGACAACAACCCCGCCGACGGCATAGTCGATATCCGCTACGACTTCGACGGGGCCGGTCAAGGCGCCCTTTTCACGCCCAACGCCGGGGGTGCGGGCACTCCCGGGACCTGCGGCGGCACTTCGGGCATCACCTGTCACGGCACGGGGGTCGCCCCGGCCTGGGACAGCGGCGCCAACGTCGACTGTGTCTCCTGCCACCAGTTCGGCGGGGCCACCCCCAATCACGTCACAGACCCCGCCGGGGGAGTCTCCGCTGCCAACAACGGCTGGGGGAGCGACCCGATGCCGGGCAACTGCACCTACTGTCACCCCGCCGGGCATCCCAAGGGGGCGGTGACCGGATCGGTGCTCATCCCCAACAACGTGGTGGTCGGCATCAACTACTCGGGCGGCGGCATCCACCTGAAGAACAACATCGCCGCCCGCGGCCCCTACACCACCGAAGCGCAGATCTGCTGGGGCTGCCACGATGCCAACAGCATCTCCGAGTGGGGGACCAACACCAAGGCGGCCACGGGCAACAGCCCCTACAACTACGGGTCGCTGAATACCTCCAACTGGACCACCGCCACCTGGACCAGCGGCACGGCGGCCTTTGGCTACAAGACCGGGGCGATCCAGTCGACCCACTCCACCAGCCCGGCCGGCTCCAGCGCCGTTTCCTTGAATACGGCGGTGACGCCGAAGCGCTACCAGGAGACTCCGGACGCCGTGGCCCTGATCCGCTGTTCCAACTGCCACGACGTGCACAACCGCAACCTGGCCACCGGGGATACGATGTCAGGCTCCCCCTACCTGCGGGGCACCTGGAAGGGCAACCCCTACCCGGAGGATGGTGCGCCTCAGGCCGGCACCACCTATACCGCCTATACCAAGAACATCACCCATACCTACGCGGCCTCCACCATCGGCTTCGGGCAGGTCCCCCGGGGGGGCATCGACTATGCCCAGCAGGGGGGGTACTACATCGACGAGAACAGCGGCAACCCGACCAAGGGGTGGACCGTGGAGAATTCGGCGGGGCTCTGCACCCTCTGCCACGGGGAAAACGTCGATGAGATGAACCAACTGGTCGACGAGGATCCGGGGACCGCCGGTGTGCAGGGGCTGTGGCTCGGCACCAACGGTCACAGCAACGCGGTCCTCGGCGGCACGGGCAGCTACGCGGCCAACATCTTCGACTATACCCACGGCCGGCCGGTGCCGAGCAACAACACCACCCTGCAGACCGAAGGGTTCTCAAACCGCGTCCCCGACATGGCCAACCAGCGGGCGGCCGAGGTGGTTGGCGACCAGTACTATACCTACGGATATCGGCTGGCGACCTGGAACCCCAGCACCCACAGCATGAACAACGAGCCCCTGGACAACCTCGCCTACGACTGGGGGGCCACCGTCAACGCCTCCACCATCGACAAGAACTACCACCAGTTCAGCTGCTCCAAGTGCCATAATCCGCACGCCTCGCGGCTGCCGAAGCTGATGATCACCAACTGTCTCGACATCCGGCACAACACCTGGGACGACAACAAGAGTTCCCAGACCCGCTCCACGGCCAGCACGATAGACAGAAACAAGAAGCCCGCCTATTTCAACTCGGCGCAGAACTGCCATCGCCGCGACAGCAGCCGCAATGCGGCCAATTTCGATGCCGATATCAACGGCGGTTGGAACAAGGTGACCCCGTGGTAGATTGCGAACAAGGCAGAAACAATACAGGGAGGAGGATGAGATGAAGCGCTACAGCAAACCGCAGGTGGTGGGGAGCAGCAACGTGCATCCCTGCTGAGAACGGAGAAGGGCCGGGATCATCTCCCGGCCCTTTCTTTTTCGGATCTGATCACCCCAAAGCAGGTTCGTTTCGCCACCAAGGCGCCAAGACGCCAAGGAGACCTCCTCCTCAAGCCGAGGACCTGAATGTGCTGAAGATGCCGGCGATTTCAAGCAATTTCACGGCATGGGCCTTGGTGCCTTGGAGTCTTGGTGGCCAGGGGTTGTTCTGGCGGCAGGTCCGATCTTTTTTGGGCTCGGCTCTCCCCCTCCGGGGCAAGGGGGGTCAGGGGGAAGGGGCCCTTTCGACGGAAATGTCGTCGAAGAGAACCGGCTTGCGGTCCGCCGCCCCTTCCCGGAAGAAGACGAGGTGGACCATCCGGGTGGTGGGGGAGGGGGTGAAGGTGAAGGTCTCCTCCCGCCAGTCGGCCGCCTCCTTGAGGACGATCCCCTCCCGGGCGCCGACCTGGTGGAGGGTGGCGAGCTCCTCGGTGAACTGCTCCCCGATCCAGAGAAACTCGTCGAACTCCAGGACGCCGACCCCGGCCCTGGCCCCCTCGGGGATCTCCCCCCGGAAGGCGAAGCGCACGGTGTAGCCGACTCCCGGCTCGACGGCGAGGGGGGAGAACCAGCCGCAGGCGATGTCGGGGAAGTTGCGCACGGCCAGGGCCCGGCCTCCGCCCCGGCCGGCCTCCTGCACCACCCCGGAGGTGCGCACCAGGTGGTCGAGGTAGGTGGCCCAGAACTGCTGCCGCTCCGTCTCCCCCTCGGCGGGGCGGAAATCCCCCACCCGGGGGAAGAGGGAGAGCCGCGGCTCCCCCTCGAAGCTCTCGCTGATGGGGGGGGCCGGGGGGGAGGGTTCAATGGCAGGCGGTCCGGCGGACTCCTCCTGGCTCCCCTTGCAGGCGCAGAGCGCAAGCAGCAGGGCGAAAAGCAGGGGGGGGAGAAGGGACAGGGGGCTCCGGAGGAGACGATGGAAGGTCATGGGAAGGCTCCCTTCAGGGTCTGGAATCGGGGGCCCATTGTAAGCCATCGGCGTCCGCCGGGCCAGGGAAAAGGGGGCTCTCTTTCTTGCCCGGGCTATGGTAGAGTGCTAGACTTTCCGGCACATTAAGAACGACAGGAAACCGACCATGCTGCTGCGTTTTCTCAGCTCCCTCAAGCTCACCATCGCCCTGCTGCTGGGGCTCTCGGCGGTCTCCGTCATCGGGACCCTGAAGCCGGCGGCCCTGGGGCGCTACGACCTCTTCTACCAGAGCCCCTGGTTCCGGCTGGGGCTGCTTCTGCTCGCCCTCAACCTGGCCGTCTGCACGGTGAAGACCATCCGGCGCAACCTGCGGGACCGGGGGAGGTTCCTCGAGATCCTGCGCTCGGAGCTCGTCTTCGGGCTCCATCTGCGCTACGTCCTTCCCGCCGACACACGGGAGGAGGCCCTCTCGGCCGGATTGAGCCGGATGGGCTACCGGGTGGAGGCATCGGGGGAGTGCCTGGTCGCCCGGCGGGGCCTGGCCGGGCGCTGGGGCTCGACGGTGGTCCACCTCTCCTTTCTCGCCATCATGCTGGGGGCCCTCCTGGCCGAGACCGGCTTCGTGGGAACCCTCAACATCTATGTCGGCGATCGCAGCGAGGTCTACTTCGACTGGGACCGGCAGAAGGATCTTCCCCTCGGCTTCGAGTTCCGCCTCGACTTCTTCGAGCCGGTCTACTACCCCATCGATATGAAAATAGGGTTCATCGACCCCGTCACCGGGGCCCCCCTGTCGGAGCAGGTGACCCGGGAGGGGGAGACGGTGGCGCTGCCGACCCCCGGCTACAGCGCCCGGGTGGTGCGGTTTCTCCCCGACCAGAAGCTCCTGGTCCTCGGCATCTACCGGGAGGGGCGCTACCTCGGCGAGTACCACGCCCTGCCCAACGAGGTGCGGATCTCCCAGGGGGCCGACCCGGGGGTGAAGATCGTCCCGACGGCCTTTCGCGACCCGATGCTCAAGCAGCTGCGCGCCGAGGTCTCGGTCCTGGAGCAGGGGAAGGTGGTCAAGCAGGGGGTCATCCAGGTCAACGAGCCCCTGGTCTACAAGGGGGTGGCCATCTACCAGACGACCTTCGACCGCGACAAGTTCGGCTTCTGGTCGGCCGGTTTCCAGTTTTCCAAGGACCCCGGCGAGCCGGTGGTCTGGGTGGGTTGCGTCACCATCGTCCTGGGCCTGCTGATGGCCTTCTTCATCCCCTACCGCGCCGTCGGCGTGGTCCCCAGGGAAGGGGAGGTGCTGCTGGTGGCCCTCGCCGGTTTCAACGGAGAGGGGGGGAGCGCCGACTTCGACGGTCTGGAGAGGTCCCTGGCGACGACCCTGGATTGACCCCTCCACCCGGACCCCGAAACGAGAAGACCCTGAACCGCCGCGGCGGTCCAGGGTCTTTTTCATTGCAGCATCAGCATTCCGGTCATTCCGGTAGGGTGGGATAAGCGAAGCGTTCCCACCGGTTGGTGGAAACGGCCCTTGCGGGCCTTATTCCACCCTACAATTCACCACCCCTTCCCCTTCGGCTCCAGCCGCTTCAGCTCGTACTGCCGCGACCCGAGGCCGATCTTCTCGGCGTGCTCAAGGGTGATCTCCCAGTCGATCTGGGGGTGGACTCCCCTGAACTTGTCCCCGCCGGGCTCGTGGCCCGTGGCGAGGGCCGTGTCGGGAAGGCCCCGGGCCCCGTTGACCAGGTCGGCGCAGGCCTGGTCGAGGGCGACGGGGTCGGTGGAGACGAGGATTCCCTGGTCGGGTATGATGGCGGCGTCCGAGTGGCCGTAGCAGTCGCAGGCGGGGCTGACCTGGGTGACGAAGTTGACGAAGAGGGAGCGTCCCTCCTTGCCGTGGAGGGCCCCCTTGGCGTATTCGGCCATCTTGCGCATGACGAG
>JBFHXN010000152.1:0-6243 GCA_041598955.1 Desulfuromonadales bacterium
AGGTCGAGGACGTAGACGTCGTCGGTGGTGTCCTTGTTGTTGCCGCCGATGCTGGTCACGCCGTTTCTCCACCAGCCGAGGGAGTACTCCAGGCCGTCGCGCTTGGAAGAATATTTCAGGCCGGCGGCGTTGTCGTTCCAGAAGTAGGCGTTGTAGCCCACGGGCTGAAGGCCCATGGAGAACCGGCTCGCCGGATCGAAGGGGACCTCGATGTCGGTGTAGAGCCAGCGCACCTCAAGGAAATTGCGGTCGTCGCCGCCGAAATCCATCTGGGACTCGCCATATTTGGACCCGCCGAACTCGAAGGCGAGCACCCCGCGTACCTTCTTCTCGTCGTCGCTGGCATCGAACCAGAGGCGGTACTTGGCCTCGCCGAAGAAGTCGCTGTCGTTGTCGCGCCTGCGGGTATCGAGGGGGAGTCCGTTGACCAGGCCCGACATGGTGCGGATATCCGTGTCGGTCACGTTGACGTAGTTGACGGTGGGGTCGGAGTAGATGTCGGTGAGATCGGCCTGGTTGCTCCAGAAGAGCCGGTTCTTGAAATCTCCGTGGATCTCGACCTGGGCGGCCAGGGCGGGGGCGGCCAGGCAGAGGGCCGCGAGAGCTGCCAGAGTCACGCGCATTCTGATCACAAATGCCTCCTGAAATAAATTGGATGATGACAGGCCACCGGCGGGGTGGCTTCCCGGTGCGCCCTTCAGCGCTTCGTCGGGGCGTCGAACTCGTACCCGCAAGCGGGGCACTTGACGGGGGCCGATTCCTTTTTCCCCATGCCGGCGCAGGCCGTCAGGGAAAGGGCCACCAGGACCACCAGCAGCATGGAAAAGAGTTGCTTCATTCCTCCACCTCCTTCGTTGGGTTGGATGGGACCGACATTGACAGGAAACGATACCGGTTTCGGAAAAAAAATCAAGCATTGGTTTGACCATTTAATGTCGTGCTCTGGGACGGGGCGGGGGCGCCAAGGGGGCGTTTTAATCTTTTGCTTCCTTCCTTGGTCTCCCGGGAAGGCAGAAGCCCCTCTGGTTCGGAATGGCCCACTTGACGGGGGGTGAAGTTTACACTATACCTGTATAGCTTTTCGTGAAGGATCATTGGCCATACCACTCATCACCGGCATGGAGGAATCCCCATGAAACTCACCCCGCTTCGCCTGCTGACGATCGCCGCCCTGCTCGCCCTTCCCCTCGCCTCCGGTTGCACCAAGTCCGAAGAAAAAACGATCAAGATCGGCGTGGCGGGCCCCTACTCGGGCGACCTCGCCCCCTACGGCATCCCGACCCGGGAGGCCGTCGAGATGGTGACCGCCGAAGTCAACGCCCAGGGCGGGATTCTCGGCCACAAAATCGAGCTGCTCATCCAGGATGATCAGTGCAAGCCGGAGATCGCCACCAACGTGGCCACCAAGCTCGTGTCCGAAAAGGCGAGCGTGGTCATCGGCCACGTCTGCTCCGGGGCGACCAAGGCGGCCCTGGGGATCTACAAGGAGGCCGGGGTGATCACCATCTCCCCCTCGGCCACCAACCCGCCTCTGACCCAGAGCGGGGATTATCCCAATTTCTACCGCACCATCGCCCCGGACGATCTGCAGGGGAAGCTGGCGGCGACCTTCGCCGTCGAGAAGCTCGGCGCCAAAAAGATCGCCGTTCTCCATGACAAGGGGGACTACGGCAAGGGCTTCGCCGATTTCGCCAAGCAGGCCCTCGAAGAGGGGGGCAAGGCACAGGTGGTGGTCTATGAAGGGGTCACCCCCGGAGCGATGGACTACTCGGCCGTCATCCAGAAGGTCCAGAGCGCCGGGACCGACGCGGTCATTTTCGGCGGCTACCATCCCGAGGCCTCCAAGCTCATCGACCTGATGAAGAAGAAGCAGCTCCAAGTTCCCTTCATCGGTCCCGACGGCGTCAAGGGGCACGGTTTCCTCGAGATCGCCGGTCCCAACGCCGAGGGGGTCTACGCCACCGGCCCCGTGGATGTCAGCAAGCTGGAAATGAACCAGAAGGTTCGCGCCGCCTACCTGCAGAAGTTCGGCAAGGAGCCCGGGACCTTCTTCGACCAGGGGTATGTCGCCATTCAGGCGGTGGTCAACGCCATCAAGGTCGCCGGCGGCACCGAGACCGCGGCCCTGGAGAAGGCCCTGCGCAGCTCCCCGGTCGAGACGACGGTCGGAACGATCAAGTTCGACGCCAGGGGGGACGCCGAAGGGGTCGGCTTCTCCGTCTACCAGGTGCAGAACGGCCAGTTCGTCGAAATCAAGTGATGCATGGCATGATAGACTGATCACGGGAATCGCTGGGGGGCAGGCGTCAGGCCTGCCCCCTGCCGTTTGACGGCCAGGCATTGGCCGAAATTAATCTGAGGGGCGGGTTCGGGCTCTGCTGCTGGAGAGGGCCCCTGCCTCTTGCCTTCCCCCTTTTCGGGCGGATCGGGACGGCCATCATGGATATCGAGAAATTCTGGGGCTTTTTCTTCAGCGGCTTGACCCGGGGGAGCATCTACGCCCTGATAGCCCTGGGCTACACCATGGTCTACGGCATCATCCAGCTGATCAACTTCGCCCACGGCGAGATCTACATGATCGGCGCCTTCGTGGCGCTGATCGTCTCAGGGGTGCTGACCATCTACGGCTTCTCCGGGGTCTCCATCCTCATCCTGGCGGGGGTCATCGCCGTGGTCTACGCCGCGGCCTACGGCTACACCCTGGAGAAGATCGCCTACCGCCCCCTGCGCAACGCGCCCCGCCTCTCCCCCCTGATCAGCGCCATCGGCATGTCCCTCTTTCTGCAGAACTATGTGCTTCTGACCCAGACCCCCGATTTTCTGCGGTTTCCCAACCTCATCCCCGAGCTGGCCGTACTCGCCCCCATCTCCCACATCATGGGCTCGACCCAGCTGATCATCCTGGTGACCAGCGCCATCACCATGGTGGGGCTGACCCTGCTCATCAAGTACTCGCGCATCGGCAAGGCGATGAGGGCCACCCAGCAGGACATGACCATGGCCCGTCTGGTCGGGGTCAACGTCGACCGGATCATCTCCATGACCTTCATCATCGGATCGGTGCTGGCGGCCATCGGCGGGGTGCTGGTCGGCTCCTACATCGGCCAGATCAACTTCTACATCGGTTTTCTGGCCGGGGTGAAGGCTTTCACCGCGGCGGTGCTGGGGGGGATCGGCAACATCCCCGGCGCGGCCCTGGGGGGGCTGGTGCTGGGGCTCACCGAGTCCTTCGCCGCCGGCTATATCTCCAGCGCCTACGAGGACGTCTACGCCTTCGGGGTGCTGGTGCTGATCCTGATCCTGCGTCCCTCGGGCCTTCTCGGCAAGGCCGCCAAGCAGAAGGTCTGACAACCGGGTGTTCCACCCTCAGCCAATGGACAGATGATGATCGACAACATCAAACGTTCGCTGGGCGTTGCCCTCTGGTTCATGTTCCTGACCCTCCCCTTCATGGCGGTGCGGGTCAACACCCTCAAGCAGGTGGTCGAGTGGCGGTGGGAGCGTGTCCTCTGGGTCGGCCTGGCCTCCTTCGTTCTCGCTTTCGTCTGGCGCTGGGCCCTGGCCCGGCGCAACAGCGGCTCCCGGGACTCCTTGCCGGGGGCGGAGGAAGCCGTCCACGTCTCCCTGGGGGAGAGGTTCCTGGCCGACCCCAGGCTCTACCGTCCGGCCCTCGGGGCGATGGCCCTGGCCGCCCTGCTCTTCCCCTGGGTCTTCGATACCTACCAGGTGAGCATCATGGTCCTGGCCCTCATCTTCGTGGTCCTCGGGCTCGGCCTCAACATCACCGTGGGGCTGGCGGGCCTCCTCGACCTCGGGTACGTGGCCTTCTTCGCCGTGGGGGCCTACACCTACGCCCTGCTCAACACCAAGCTGGGGCTGGGATTCTGGACCTGCCTCCCCCTGGGGGGGATGGCCGGGGCCCTCTTCGGCATCCTGCTCGGCTTTCCCATCCTGCGCCTGCGGGGGGACTACCTCGCCATCGTCACCCTCGGCTTCGGCTCCATCGCCAAGATCATCGTCGAGAACTGGGACGAGGTCTTCAGCGGCGCCAAGGGGATCGACAAGATCGCACGCCCCGGCTTCTTCGGGGCCGAGATGAGCATCGGCGCCGCCACCACCTACACCTACTACCTGATCATCGCCCTGGTGGTGCTGACCATCTTCGTCACCAACCGCCTGAAGGACTCCCGGATCGGCCGGGCCTGGATGGCGCTGCGGGAGGACGAGATCGCCTGCGTCGCCATGGGGGTCGACATGGCCCGCACCAAGCTCTCCGCCTACGCCCTGGGGGCCTTCTGGGCCGGTCTGGTGGGGGTGATCTTCGCCGCCCGCAACACCTACATCAATCCCAACAGCTTTACCTTCATGGAGTCGGCCATCGTCCTCTCCATCGTGGTGCTCGGGGGGATGGGTTCCATCGTGGGGGTGATCATCGCCGCCCTGGTGCTGGTGCTGATGCCCGAGTACCTGAGGGCCCTCTCCGACTACCGGATGCTCGTCTTCGGCGCGGTCATGGTGCTGATGATGATCTTCCGCCCCCAGGGGCTGATCAGCAACGTGCGGCGAACCTACCGATCCCCCCAGCCCGCGGAGAAGAACCATGTCTGAGCAGGCGGCCAAGCTGCTGGAGGTCCGGGAGCTGACCATGGATTTCGGCGGCCTGCGGGCCGTCGACAGCGTCAACATGGAGGTGCGCCCCGGGGAGATCGTGGCCCTGATCGGTCCCAACGGGGCGGGCAAGACCACCTTCTTCAACTGCGTCACCGGCATCTACAGGCCGACCCGGGGGGACGTGGTCATCCACCCCCCGCAGGGGAAGCGGCAGCGGATCAACGGCTTCAAGCCCAACCGCGTCACCACCCTGGGGATGGCCCGCACCTTCCAGAACATCCGTCTCTTCCAGAACATGACGGTGCTGGAGAACGTCATGATCGGCCGGCACTGCCGGACCACCACCAGCATCCTCGGCGCGGTGCTGCGAGGCCCCCGGGCCCGCCGGCAGGAGATCGAGACCGTCGAGAAGAGCTACGCCCTGCTCGAGAAGGTGGGTCTGACCCGCTTCGCCGACGATTTCGCCCGCAACCTCCCCTACGGCGCCCAGCGCCGGCTGGAGATCGCGAGGGCCCTGGCCACCGAGCCTTTCCTGCTGCTGCTCGATGAGCCGGCGGCGGGGATGAATCCCCAGGAGACCCGGGAACTCGACGAGATGATCGTGCGTATCAGAAACGAGGAGGGGGTCTCCATCCTGCTCATCGAGCACGACATGAAGCTGGTCATGAACATCTCCGACCGCATCTACGTCATGGAGTACGGCAAGCGCATCGCCAAGGGGACCCCCCAGGAGATCCGCAACAATCCCAAGGTGATCGAGGCCTATCTCGGGGAGGGGATCGATGCTTAAGGTCAACGGCATCAAAACCTATTACGGCAACATCCAGGCCCTCAAGGGGGTGAGCCTCGAGATCGAGGAAGGGGAGATCGTCACCCTCATCGGCGCCAACGGCGCCGGCAAGACCACCACCCTCATGTCCCTCTGCGGCGTCGTCCCCCCCCGCTCCGGGGAGATCCTCTTTCAGGGGGAGCCGATCCAGGGGATGAGCCCCGACAGGGTCGTCTCCCTGGGGATCATCCAGGTCCCGGAGGGGCGGCGCATCTTCCCCAACATGACGGTCCTCGAGAACCTCGAGATGGGGGCCTACCTTCGGACCAACAAGCTGCTGGTGCGCCAGGACCTCAACATGGTCATGGATCTCTTCCCCATCCTCGCCCAGCGCCGCACCCAGCTCGGGGGGACCCTCTCGGGGGGGGAGCAGCAGATGCTCGCCATCTCCCGGGCCCTGATGTCCCGGCCCCGCCTGCTGCTTTTGGACGAGCCCTCCCTGGGGCTGGCCCCCCTGATCATCCATCAGATCTTCGAGATCGTCCGGCGCATCAACCAGGAGAACAACACCACCATCTTCCTCGTCGAGCAGAACGCCAACCAGGCCCTCAAGCTCGCCCACCGCGGCTACGTCATGGAGAACGGCCGCATCACCCTCAGCGACACGGCCCCCCAGTTGCTCGACAACGAGCAGGTCAAAAAAGCCTACCTCGGCCTTTAACTCGCCCGGAAGTGTTGAAGGGACCCCTCGATCGTGATAGACATGTAATATTAATATTCACTTTTCGAGGATCGGGTCCCTACACCGAAAGGCTCACGGCCATGACAGTCCCCGGTTTGCCTTCAGGCGGAGCAGCGCTCAG
>JBFHXN010000153.1:0-6219 GCA_041598955.1 Desulfuromonadales bacterium
GCTCATGGCCACCCCGGAACAGAAGGAGCGTCATTAGTTTGACGGGAGGCCACCGTATCATGCCTTCCCGGCCCCGGGCAAGCCCCTTGCCCTCGGGATGGAAAAAAACTTATCGATTCCGGGGATTTGACAGGGGTGCGGCGGGCGGGTAATCTTTTCACCATGACTGCGAATCTGCTCAGAAAATCGATCTGGCTCCTGATTGTTCTGGTGCCCCTTCTCGCCCTCTCCTCAACGGAGGATCGCCCCGCCGTGGTGAGGGTGGTTCAGGTCGACGGGGTCATCAACCCCGTGGTGGCCGAGTTCATCACCACGGAACTCGAGCGGGCCAACGAGGAGCAGGCCCGGGCATTTCTGATCGAGATCGACACCCCCGGGGGGCTCGACACCGCCATGCGGACCATCATCAAGGGGATTCTCGGTTCCGAGATTCCGGTGGTGGTCTATGTCTACCCCTCCGGCGCCCGGGCCGCCTCGGCCGGCGCCCTCATCACCCTGGCCGCCGATTTTGCCGCCATGGCCCCGGGAACCAACCTCGGAGCGGCCCACCCCGTGTCGATCGGGGGCGGGGGAGGGGGGGGGCAGGACAAGGTGATGATGGACAAGGTGGTGCAGGATGCCGTCGCCTACTCCCGCAGCATCGCCGAGAAGCGGGGTCGCAACCTCGAATGGGCCGAAAAGGTTGTGCGCGAGAGCATCTCCACCCCGGCGAGCGAGGCCCTGTCTCTCAAGGTCATCGACCTGATCGTCGAGGACGAGGGGGCGTTGCTCAAGGCCCTGGAGGGGAAGCGCTACCTGCGGGACGGCAAGGAACGGACCCTGAAAGTCGCCGACGCCTTTTTGGTGCGCAGCGAGATGAACTGGCGGCAGAGAACCCTCGACGTCATCAGCAACCCCACCGTCGCCTACCTGCTGCTGATGCTCGGGATGCTCGGGATCTTCTTCGAGATCTCCCAGCCCGGGGTCATTCTCCCCGGCGCCCTCGGGGCCATCGCCCTGCTTCTCGCCTTCTACTCCTTTCAGACCCTGCCGGTCAATTACGCCGGGGTGCTGCTGATCCTTCTCGCCATCGTCCTGTTCATCCTGGAGGTCAAGGTCACCTCCTTCGGCATGCTGACCGTGGGAGGGATTCTCTCCATGGCCCTGGGGTCGCTGATGCTCATCGAGAGTTCCGAGCCCTATCTGCAGATCTCCCGGGCGGTCATCTTCGCCACCGTGGCCGTCACCGCAGGCTTCTTCTCCCTGGTGGTCTACTACGTGCTGCGCACCCACCGGACCCGTTTCGTCTCCGGAGCCGAGGGGATCTCCGGCGAGCGGGGGACGGCGGTCACGGAGATCCACAGGGAGGGGCGGATCTTCGTCCACGGGGAGTACTGGGATGCCTTCTCCGAGGAGCCGATCCCCGAGGGATCCCCCGTGGAGGTCGTCTCCATGGAGCAGGGGATGCGCCTCAAGGTGCGCCGGGTCTCCTGAGCTTTTGATCTTCGGGGCTGCGCCCCCCGGGTTGGAACAAATCACTTGCTTGAGTAGCCCAACTGCCTTCCAAGGAGGAAAAAGATGATTCCCGTGAACCTGATCGGCTGGGGGGTGGTCCTGGCCCTGGTTGTTTTCATTCTCCTGAACGCCGTGCAGATCCTCTTCGAGTACGAGCGCGGGGTGATCTTCCGCCTGGGGCGGTTTTCCGCCGTCAAGGGACCCGGGCTGAGGCTGATCATCCCCTTCGTCGACCGCATCGTCAAAATCAGCCTTCGCACGGTGGCCATGGACGTCCCTCCCCAGGATGTCATCACCAAGGACAACGTCTCCATCAAGGTCAACGCCGTGCTCTATTTCAGGGTCATCGCCCCGGACAAGGCACTGATCGAGGTCGAGAACTACCTCTATGCCACCAGCCAGCTCGCCCAGACCTCGCTGCGCAGCGTGCTCGGCCAGTCGGAGCTCGACGAGCTGCTGGCCCATCGCGACCGGATCAACCAGGAGCTGCAGAAGATCCTCGATCGGCAGACCGACCCCTGGGGGGTCAAGATCTCCAACGTGGAGATCAAGCATGTCGACCTGCCCGTCGAAATGCAGCGGGCCATGGCCCGGCAGGCCGAGGCCGAGCGGGAGCGGCGCTCCAAGGTCATCCACGCCGAAGGGGAATTCCAGGCCTCCCAGAAACTCTCCGAGGCGGCGAAAATCATCAGCTCGGAGGCGGGGGCCCTTCAGCTCCGTTTCCTGCAGACCCTCACGGAGGTCTCGGCGGAGAAGAACTCCACCATCATTTTTCCCATCCCCATCGATCTGATCCGCCCCTTCATCGAGGCCAAGAAACCCTAGGTGGAGAGGCCGAGGTTTCGGTAACCCTTCAAGGGCCGCCCGGCGAGTGATCGGGCGGCCCTTTTCCATATCTGGGATCGGGTGCGAGGTCGGGTATCAAAAGGTCAGTGAAATCAAACCCTTGAAATGTAGAACAATATTTTAGGTTGACACCGCTTTTGGGCTCTGGTTAGATGGGGCCCGTTGGCGAACATGTCTAAGCATTCGGAATTAATAGAAAAATTAAGCCACAATAAAAAATTTCAGCCGTGCTTTATGTTTTATTTTTGGGTCTGGTTTGTTTCGGAGAGAGCCCTCAAGGGGATGGAGGAAATCTGATGGCGGTAAAAAAATTCAAGAAGATCATGGCGGCCAACCGGGGGGAGATCGCGATCCGGATTTTCCGCGCCTGCACCGAGCTGGGAATCAAGACGGTCGCCATCTATTCGGAGGAGGACAAGATCTCCCTCCACCGGTACAAGGCCGACGAGGCCTACCTGGTGGGCAAGGGGAAGGGGCCCATCGACGCCTACCTGGGGATCGAGGAGATCATCGACCTGGCCCGGAGGAAGGACGTCGACGCCATCCATCCCGGTTACGGCTTTCTTTCTGAAAATCCCGAATTCGTCGACGCCTGCGAACGGGCGGGGATCGCCTTCATCGGCCCCACCGCCGAGATCCAGCGGCGCCTCGGCGACAAGGTCGCCGCCCGCCACGTGGCCATCGAGGCCGGGGTGCCGATCGTTCCGGGCACCTCCAAGCCCGTGACCAGCGAGGAGGAGGCGCTGCTCTTCGCCAAGGAGTGCGGCTATCCCATCATCGTCAAGGCCGCCGCCGGCGGCGGCGGGCGCGGCATGCGGGTCGCCCGCAACCAGCGCGAACTGCTCGAGGGGCTGAAGAGCGCCGCCAGCGAGGCCAAGGCCGCCTTCGGCAACGCCTCGGTCTTTCTCGAGAAGTACATCGAGAACCCCAAGCACATCGAAGTGCAGATCATGGGGGACAAGCACGGCAACATCGTTCACTTCTACGAGCGGGACTGCTCCATCCAGCGCCGCCACCAGAAGGTGATCGAAATCGCACCCTCCCTCGACCTCGACGACAAGAAGCGCAAGGAGGTCTGCGGTTACGCCATGAAGATCGCCGAGATGGTCGGCTACGTCAACGCCGGCACCGTCGAGTTCCTCATGGACCAGCAGGGGAAGTTCTACTTCATCGAGACCAACCCCCGCATTCAGGTCGAGCACACCGTCACCGAGCTGGTGACCATGCGCAACCTCGTCCAGACCCAGATCAAGGTCGCCCAGGGGTACAAGCTCAGCGATCCGGAGATCGGCATCAAGAGCCAGAAGGATATCGAGCTGCGGGGCTACGCCATCCAGTGCCGGGTGACCACCGAGGATCCGGGCAACAACTTCGCACCCGACTTCGGCACCATCAAGGCCTACCGCACCGCCGCCGGTTTCGGCGTGCGCCTCGATGCCGGCAACGGCTACGCCGGGGCGCAGATCACCCCCCACTACGACTCGTTGCTGGTGAAGATTTCCACCTGGGGTCTGACCTTCGGCGACGCCTCCCGCACCATGCATCGCTCCCTTCAGGAGTTCCGCATCCGCGGGGTGAAGACCAACATCGGCTTTCTGGAGAACGTCATCACCCATCCCCTCTTTCTGGCGGGCAAGTGCGACACCTCCTACCTCGACACCCATCCCGAGCTCTTCCGGATCCGGGAGAAAAAAGACCGGGCCAACAAGCTGCTCCGTTTCATCGGCCACACGGTGGTCAACGGCTATCCCGGCATCAAGCCGGAGAAGGCCCTCCATTTCAAGGACCTTCGACCCGCCGATGTGCCCGAGATCGCCTTCGACGCCGTCCGCCCCCGGGGGAGCCGCGACATCCTCCTCGAGAAGGGCCCGGAGGGCCTCGCCGAGTGGGCCCGCAAGCAGAAGAAGCTCCTGATCACCGACACCACCATGCGCGACGCCCACCAGTCGCTGATGGCGACCCGCTTCCGGACCTTCGACCTCGACCGCGTCGCCGAGGCGACCAGCTACCTGGGGGGAGGGCTCTTCTCCCTGGAGATGTGGGGAGGGGCGACCTTCGACGTTGCCATGCGCTTCCTGAACGAGGATCCCTGGGAGCGCCTCGACCGGCTGCGGGCCAAGATCCCCAACATCTGCTTCCAGATGCTGCTGCGGGGGTCCAACGCCGTCGGCTACACCAACTACCCGGACAACGTCGTCCAGGACTTCGTGAAAAAGGCCGCCGAAAGCGGCATCGACATCTTCCGGGTCTTCGATTCCCTCAACTGGAGCAAGGGGATGCGGGTGGCCATGGACGCGGTGCGGGAGAACGGCGCCATCTGCGAGGCCGCCATGTGCTACACCGGCGACATCCTCGACCCCAAGCGGGACAAGTACCCCCTCTCCTACTACGTGAACCTCGCCAAGGAGCTTGAGAAGATGGGGGCCCACATCCTGGCCATCAAGGACATGGCCGGACTGCTCAAGCCCTTCGCCGCCGAGAAGCTCGTCAAGGCGCTCAAGGAGGAGATCGGCATCCCCATCCACCTCCATACCCATGACACCTCGAGCAACGGCGGCTCGATGCTCCTCATGGCCGCCCAGGCGGGCTGCGACATCGTGGACGCCTCCCTCTCCTCCGTCTCGGGGTTGACCGCCCAGCCCAACCTCAATGCCCTGCTGGCCGCCCTGGAGGGGACCATCTGGGATCCCAAGCTCGACCAGGCGGGGGTGCAGAAGCTCGCCAACTACTGGGAGACGGTGCGCACCTACTACTCCCCCTTCGAGTCGGAGCTCCGCAGCGGCACGGCCCAGGTCTATTATCACGAGATCCCCGGGGGGCAGTACTCCAACTACAAGCCCCAGGTCGAAGGGCTCGGCCTCGGCCACCGCTGGGAGGAGTGCAAGGAGATGTACCGCCAGGTCAACGACATGTTCGGCGACCTGGTCAAGGTCACCCCCTCCTCCAAGATCGTCGGCGACATGACCATGTTCATGGTGCAGAACAATCTCCAGCCCGCCGACGTCTTCACCCGGGGGGAGGAGCTTACATTCCCCCAGGGGGTGGTCGACTTTTTCAAGGGGATGATCGGGCAGCCCCACGGCGGCTTCCCCGAGAAGCTCCAGAAGATCATCCTCAAGGGAGAGGAGCCCCTGACCTGCCGCCCCGGCGAGCTGCTCGAGCCTGTCGATTTCGCCGCCAAGAAGGCCGAGGTCGAAAAGAAGCTCGGCCATCCCATCTCGGAGAGGGAGGTCCTCTCGGCGACCCTCTACCCGGGGGTTTTCGAAGAGTTCGACCGCAAGCGCCAGGATTACAGCGACCTCTCCTTCCTGCCGACCCCGGTCTTCTTCTACGGCCTCGACGTCGGGGATGAGACGAGCATCGAGATCGAGCCGGGCAAGACCCTCATCGTCAAGCTGAGCGCCATCGGACGGGTGCACGAGGACGGCACCCGCCACATCTACTTCGAGCTCAACGGCGAGCCTCGGCAGGTCACGGTCCAGGACCTCTCCGTCAAGAGCGATACGGCCTCCCACCGCAAGGCCGATCCCTCCAACCTCAAGGAGATCGGCGCGCCGATGCCCGGCAAGGTCTTCAAGCTGCTGGTCTCCGTCGGCGACGAGGTCAAGGCCGGCGACACCGTCCTTTCGACGGAGGCGATGAAGATGGAGACCAACATCAAGGCCCGGGAGGAGGGCAAGATCCGGGAGGTCCTCGTCAAGGAGGGGGCCCAGGTGCAGCAGGGAGACCTGCTGGTGGTGATCGATTAGGAATCAGCACCGGGACCGGCCCGGGACTGGCTCCGGCAGGGTGCCTGTCCCGGTGTCAGAAGTCAGAAGTCAGAAGTCAGAAGTCAGAAGTCAGAAGTCAGAAGTCAGAAGTCAGAAGTCAGAAGTCAGA
>JBFHXN010000154.1:0-6217 GCA_041598955.1 Desulfuromonadales bacterium
CCGGATGATGGGGCTGGTGTCGGCGGTGAGTTTCTCGATGGAGAGGACTTCCTCCCCCTTGTCGGTCTCCTTGACCAGTTGGAGCTTGAAATCCTCGGAGACCTCCTTGAGAACCCGCTTGGACCCCTCGGTCCGCTCCAAAAGGCGGGCGATCTTCCCCTGGGCGGCCACCTTCAGGATCAGCCGGGTGTCGAGCAGCATCTCCAGGTCGTCGAGGGCCGCCACCTGGGTCGGGTCGGCGATGGCGATGACCATGGCATCGGGGCGGCGCTCGAGGGGAAGAAACTGGTAGCGAAGGGGCATACCCGCGGGAAGGGTTCCGATCAGCTCGGGGTCTGCAACGTGCTCCTCGAGATCGGTGTACTCCAGCATGAACTGCTGGGCCAGGGCCTGGGCAAGGATCTCGTCGCTGATGAGACCTTCGTCCATGCCGGTCTGGCCGAAATTCCTCTTGAGCACCTGCATCCGCTCGAGGATGAGCTTGACCTCCGCGGGCGCGATGGCTCCCATCTCGACCAGGATCTCGCCGATCTTCCTGCGCCGAAAAAGCTGCACGCCCCCCGGTTCTCCGTTCACCGTACCGTCCCCGCAAGCTGGAAAATAGGAATATACATGCCCAGAACCACGGTGCCGATGATCAGCCCCATGGTCAGCATCATCAAGGGCTCGATCAGGGTGGTCAGTCGGTGCAGGCGCCGCTCCACCTCTCCTTCATAAAAATCGGCCACATCGGTCAGCATTTCCGGAAGGGCGCCGGTGGTCTCTCCCACCCCGATCATCCGAAGGGCGATGACAGGGAAAAACCCCGTCTCCTCCAGGGACTGGGAAAAGGCCCCCCCCTCCTCGACCCTCCGGGTGGCCTGGGCGGTCAGCCGTTCAAGCACCCGGTTGTTGAGGGTCCCCCGCCCCATCTGCATGGCCTGAACCAGGGGGATGCCGCTCGAAAGGATGGTTCCCAGTGTCCGGCAGAAGGCAGCCAGGGCGTAATCGACCTGCAGGCCCCCGAAAAAGGGGAGCCGCAGCTTGAGCCGGTCGACAAGCAGCCCGCCCCGCTCGGTCCGGACAAAGGCCCGTCCGGCGAACCCGGCCACAACAACCCCCAGCAGGAGCAGGGGCAGAAAGCGTACCCCCGTCTTGGAGATGGCGATCAGGATGCGGGTCAGCAGGGGGAGTTGGGTCTGGGCGTCGGCATAGATTTGGGTGAAGCGCGGCACCACGAAAAAAATGAGAAAAGCCAGGGCCAACCCCGTGACCAGGCCGAGAATGATGGGATAGAAGGCGGCTTCCCGGACCTTGGCCCGGATGGCCTCAACCCGCTTCTGATAGGCGATGTAGCGCCCCAGGGTCACGGGAAGGTCCCCGGTGCGCTCTCCAGCCTTGACGGAAGCCACGTAGAGATGAGGAAATATGCGGGGGAATTTCTCGAAGGCCTCCGAGAGGGAGCTCCCCCCCCTGACGTCGTCCCGGATCTCCTGGAGGGCCTCTCTCAGCCCCCCCTGCTCCATCCTCTCGAGAAGGGCATCGAGAACCTTGATGATCGGCATGCCCGACTTGAGCAGGACGTGGAGTTCCTGGTTGAAGGAGAGAAAGCGCCTCCCGCCGAGCCTGCGGCCGACGCCCCCTCCCTTGACCAGGAACTGGAAGGGTCGGGCCTGGACCTTGAATATGGAGAAACCCTGATCTTCAAGGCTCTCCCGCAGAAGCTCCCGGCTGGGCGCCTCGAACTCCCTCTCCACCACACGGCCGTCGGCGGTCCCGATTTTACACAGGTAGGTCGGCATAGGCGGGAAACATACCATACTCACCGGGAAATTTGAATGGAAAAGCTCCAACGGGAAAGGGCCGGACAACGTCTGCCCGGCCCCTTTCCCATTGACGTTGACCGCCCGGAGGAACTAGTAGGTTTTGGGGTTGTGCTCCACCCCGTGACAGCTGAGGAAACAGGAACCGTGGCGGGAGCCCACACCCTGAGCCTTGTATTCGAGTTTCCCATCGACATTGGGTCGCACCACATCCTCATTGAACCGGATCAGGTACTGATAGCGGGTGCTGCCGTGGGCGTCGTGACAGGTATGGCAGGAGGTTCCGCTTCCACCAGCCGTGCGGTTTCCTTCGATGTGCAGGGCATGGTAGGGGAAGCTCTCGTTGCCGAGGATGCTGGCGCGGTCATGGCACCGATAACAGAGGGCGTAGGCGAAGCCGCTCTCGGGGCGGGCATCCTCCTGCTCGTAGTTGGCCACCAGCAGACCGCGATGGTTGCTGCCGTGGGGACCCTTCGGTGCACCGGCGTCGTCGCTGCCGTGGCAGTCGGAACAGGAGATGATCGAGACATCTCCCGGCTTCTCCTTGCGCGCGACGTAGGGATTCATCAGACTGATCACGTAAGAGTTGGCCCCCTCCCCCTCCACGGGGTGGAAGGAGGGATTGGTCGTCTTGAACTCGGCCCGCTTGCTGGTCGAACGGGCCGGGAGGTTGGCGCTCTCACCGTGGCATTTGTAGCAGAGCTCGTGTTCCTGGTCGAGCTCCACTATGAAGTTGCCAACCCGCTTACCTTTGAGTCCCCGGAAGGGGCGTCCCTTCTCGGTCAGGTGCGGCTCATGGCAGTCGACGCATTCGGAATGGCGGGCTGCGTTCACGAGTTCCTCGGGCAGAACCTCGTATTGCCGGTGGACACCGGAGACCGAGAGGACAGGGTGGTTGTAGGGCTTGCGCAACTCAGCCTCGACATTGCCAAGGACCAGGTTGCCGGTCCGCTTCAGCAGGCCCCGGCGCACCATCTCGTCCTGCCCAAGGGGACTCCCGTGGCAGTCGAGGCAGATCCGCTCCTCGCCGGAGATCTTCATCGACATGCCCCGGTGGCAGGCCCGGCAGGAACCGGGGAGCACGGAGCGGTCACCGTGATCCCCCTGGAGAACCCCCCTCTGGTCAGCCGGCACGGCCGAAGCGAACCTGACGGTCCCTCCCAGGGCAAAAACCAAAATCAAGGCGGAAAGTACGATCCTCTTCGACAAATTCATGACATTCCGTTCACAGGGCCAGTAGGGCCTTACATGCTATGCGGCGTCCCGATGGGCCCGGCATTATGGCAGTTGTTGCAGACATCGGTGTAAGGGTCGACGATGATGCCGGTCGCATGCCTCCAGAAGGGGTACCCAACCGTGGCTCGATTGTCGTTGTGGGGATCATGACAGGTGGTGCACTGCATCCGGCTCTGGCTGTCGAGGGGAGTCATCGCCGGGTCGGTCAGGCCATAGGTCTTCCCGTCCCCCTTGACCACCGTGTGCCAATTGTTGATATTTCCCCGCACCGTGGCGTCGTACTTGAAGGAGATCGGGTGGGAAACGGCCAGATCGACAATCTTCTGGTCCACCAAGGGGTCCAGGGTCGGCAAAGGCAGGTCGCCCAGAGTGGTCACGTTGGTGGCAATGGGACCGCCGACCAGCACGCTGCCGACGGCGGTGGCCCCGTCATGACAGGAGAGGCACATCCGCGAGGCACCGTTGGGGTAGTCGACTCCGTACTGGGAACTGGCCTGAGAAGTGGCGTCATCGCGGATGGCGACCCCCCCGATATTGCCCCCGTAAAGAGGGAAGCTTCCGAAGGTCTGCGGGAAACCGCGGTTCCAGAGCACCGACTCGGCCGAGGCGCTGTGAGGGGTGTGGCAGAAGACACAAACCCTGGTATCGGAGACGGCATGAACGGGGTTGGTCGTGTTGTCCGCCGAGAGATCATGCAGGTTGCCATTGGCTAAGCCGGTAGAGGGGTCTCGCAGTGGCTTGCCGTAAAGCGGTCCCCCCAACAGGGCAACCAGAAGCACGAAAAATATCGACCTTTGCAACTGTCTCATCAACTCCGCCTTTTGACAGAAAAAACCATCAGGGAGAGGAGAGATGCAAAAATGGAACCAACCCCATCCTCCCCCGGACGACGGTCTCATCCCCCTTTGAGGTACTGAAAAATCTGGACCCGCCGATTGAGCGCATCCACCGCATAAAGCCGGTCCGAGCTATCGAAATGGAGTCCGGCCGGCAGGCTGAATCGACCGGGGGTGGCTCCCGGCCCCCCGAAGAAAAGGAGCAGGCGTCCCGCCAAATCGAAGACCTGAATGTTGTCAAATGCCGCATCGGACGCATATAGGTGGCCGTCCGAATCGACCGCCACTCCGCGAAGTCTGGAAAAGCTTCCCGGTGCGTCTCCCAACCGACCGATGACGGCCGCTAACTTGCCGTCGGGATCGAAAACGACCACCCGGAAATTCATCCCGTCGCTGACAAAGACCCGGCCGACTTTGTCCACGGCCACATTGGTCGGCCGGTTGAGAGGCCCCCCAGCCGCCTCTTCAAGCCCGAGGCTCTTCTGGTGCTGTCCCTCTGGTGAAAATACCTCCACCCGCCCCTTGGCGACATCAACCGCGTAGAGGTTACCCTGCTGGTCGACGGCAAGTCCTGCGGGGCGACCGAAACCCTCCTGAGGGGCAAAGTATGAGAGAAATTTGCCTTCCCCCGTAAATTGGAATACCGCCCGAAGCTCCCCGTCGGAGACAAACAGGCGGTCCCTGGCAACATCGTAGGCGACCCCGAGGGGCAGAACGAGGCTCTGCTTGCCTGCCTCCGATATCTGTTCGACCCGCTGACGGTTGAGATCGAAAAGAAGGACCTGGGCCAACCCGCCGTCGCTCACCCAAACCCGCCCTTCCCCGTCGGCTGTCACCCCGTAAGGGCTCACCAGGGAAAGCCCGATCCCCTGGTCGCCGGTGAGCCAGCGGTAGACACGGCTGGCCCTGTCGGTGCGGCGGAAATCATCGGCCCCGGAGAGGGTTCGCAGAAGCCGCACCCGTTCCTCGGCGGGAGGAGGTGGCCAGACCTGGTTGACCTCCGGGTCCTGCCAGACCACTCCCCCCCCTCCGGCAAGGGCGCACCCCAAAAGGCCCAGAAGCGGGACGACCGTCACCGCCCATCGAAGTAAAGGAGCAAGGCGGAGGAGGGAGGTCACTTCCCTTGCCGCTCCACGGGATATTTCTCTTGCAGCGCGTCGATCCACTCCTTGTAAAGAGTGCCCCGACGCTCTTTTTCCATGGCAGCCCGCACCTTGTCGCGAACATCCTCCAGGGCGAGCTGGCGGGCGGGATTGTCCTCCACCAGCTTGATGACGTGCCAGCCATGGAGGGTCTTGACGGGGCCGGAAACCTCCCCGGGCTTGAGCTTCAGAAGGGCCTCCTCGAATTCCTTGACGGTCTGCCCCATGTGAAAATAACCGAGGTCCCCGCCGACGAACTTGGTTCGGTCGTCCGAATTGTAATAAGCCAGGTTGTAGAAATCTTCACCGTCACGGGCCTGACGAGAAAGTTGCTCAGCCTTGGCCTGAAGTTTCTCCCTCTCTTCAGCATTGGAGGCGGGGTCGACCCGGACCAGAATGTGGCTGGCCTTGAACTGCCTGGGCCGCATGAAGCGCGCCTTGTTCTCCTTGTAATAGGCCTCCACCTCCTCCTCGCCGACCTTTACTCTGCTCTCCACCGCGATCTCTTCGGCTCTCTTGGCGAGAAGCTCCCTGTAGAGGGAAGCCCGATAGGCCGCGGGGGCCTCTCCAGCAAGGGCCTTCCGAAAATCGTCGTCGGTCTTGAAGCGTTTGCGAACCTCCTGGTACGCCTTCTCCACCGCAGCGTTATCCACGGCCAGCTCTTCACCCAGAGCGTACCGGACCTTGTACGCCCGCTCAATGAGGCGCTCCAGGGCCTCCTTTTCCACTTCGGCAATTTTTTCGGGAGAGACACCTCCATGGAAACTGACCTGCATGGGAAGAATCTTCTGGACTTCCCGGCGCACCTCGAAGCGGGTCACGGGGATTCCTCCCACCATGGCGGCAACATCCTCCGAAAGGGCGGCGGAAGCAACGCAGGGGAAAGAAACCAGGAACATCAGAAACACCAGGGTCAGGGACATCCGTTTCGAAACCTGGAACATGGACAGAACTCCTTGCTGAGGCGCCGCTTGCGTGGGCACCTCTGAAAATATGGCCTTCGGAAGCCCTGATAATAGGAAACCCCTACGGGACAAGTCAAGAAAAGAGCTTCATCGAAGCCCGACACAAAAAAAAACGAGGCAGCTCAAAGTGAGCTGCCTCGTCCGTTTAAGAAATTGGCGGGGCTGACGGGACTTGAACCCGCGACCTCCGGCGTGACAGGCCGGCGTTGTAACCGACTCTACTACAGCCCCGCATC
>JBFHXN010000155.1:0-6176 GCA_041598955.1 Desulfuromonadales bacterium
CTCTCCCATCCAGGGAGAGGGAGTTTCCCCATCAAAATCGAAGGCCGGTGACGAGAGAGTCACCGGCCTTTTTTGCATGGGGGGAAAACACCCTGCTACTACCTTGAGGCTGTCGAGCAACGCCGCAGGCGGGCGTTTTTCATCAGCCGCTCACCCCTCCGGGTGGGCCCGCCCGAGAAGCTCCATCAGATGCACCACCTCCTGCTGCGACCCCGCCTCCCGCACCCCCCAGGCGAGCTGGAGGTGGCAGCCGGGGTTGGCGGTGACGAGGAGTTCGGCCCCCGTGTCGGAGGCGTTGGCGAGCTTGCGGTCGAGCACCTGCCGGCTCGCCTCTTCGTACTTGAGCCCCCAGGTGGCGGCCGAGCCGCAGCACCAGCTCGCCTCCTTCATTTCCCGGAAATCGACCCCGGGGATCTGCCGCAGCAGCTCCCGGGGCTGGGCCGAGATCCCCTGGGCGTGGCAGAGGTGGCAGGGTTCGTGGTAGGTGACGCTCGTCCGGACCTCCCGCAGCCCCTCGGTGCGCAGTCCCTCCGCTGCGAGAAACTCGGAGACGTCCCGGACCTTGGCCCGGAAGGCCGCAAGCCGCCCGGGCTCCGCCGCCCCCTCCAGCAGCTCCTCGTATTCCTTGAGGGCCGCGCCGCAGCCGGCGCAGTCGGTGACGATGGCATCGACCTCCTCCCCCAGGAAAAGATCGAGGTTGAAGAGGGCGAGCCGGCGGGCCGTCTCCCGGTCCCCCTCGGAGAGATGGGGCGCGCCGCAGCACTTGGTATTGCGAGGGGTGAGAACCTCGTACCCCTGCCCGGAGAGGACCCGAACCGTCTGCCGGGAAACCCCGGGGTAGAGAAGGGTCATGACGCAGCCGAGGAAGAAGGCGACGCGGCCGCGCTTCTCCCCCTGCGCGGGGGTCACTTCGGGAAGCTGCGTGCGCAGGGGCTTCTCCAGGTCGGGGAGCATCCCCTCGGCCTTCTCCATCCAGTCGGGTCCGAGCTTGAGCACCTTGAGGTGCCGGACCAGCCACTGGATGCCGAGGCGCTGGTAGAGGCGGGTGGGGAGCATGGAGGTTTCGAGGAGCTCGGGGGAGGGGAGCATCCGCTGGAGGATGAACTCCCGGAAGGCCTTTCCCGCCCGCCCCAGGGGATAGAAGGCGTGGGCCTGGCTGCGGCAGATCTCCATCACCTCGCCGGCGCGAACCCCCGAGGGGCAGGCCGTGGTGCAGGCGCGGCAGTCGAGGCAGAAAAAGGCCTCCTCCTTGACCGCCGGCGAGAACTCGAGCTTCTCCTCGGCCACGGCCCGGGCCAGGGCGACCCGCCCCCGGGGGCTCGAGCGCTCCCGCCCCGTCAGGGCGTAGGTGGGGCAGGTCGGCAGGCAGAAACCGCAGCGCATGCACTGCAGCATGTCGTCGTAGTGGGGGGCATCCTCGGGACGGAAGTTCCCCAACGGCTCAGCGGGAGACACGGAAACCCTCCTCGAGATGCGGGCGACTCCCCGGGTCCCCCTCGTCGAAGATCTTGCCGGGGTTGAGGATCCCCTCGGGGTCGAAGGCGTTCTTGATCCGCTTCATCACCCTCACCCCCCCTTCGCCGATCTGGCGGGCGAGGTATTCCTTCTTGGCCAGGCCGATGCCGTGCTCCCCCGAGACGGTCCCCCCCCAGGCCAGCACCTGCTCGTAGAGGTCCCGGTAGAAGGCGTGGGCCCGCTCCATTTCATCGGTGTCCCTCTCGTCGCAGAGCACCGTCGGGTGGAGGTTGCCGTCGCCGGCGTGGCCGAAGGTGCCGACCTTGAGCCGGTATTTCTGCGTCAGCCGCTCGATCTCGCCGAAGGTCTCGGCCAGGCGGGAGCGGGGGACCGTGGCATCCTCCAGCAGGGTGGTGGGGGAGACCCGGGCCAGGGCCGAGAGGGCGGTGCGGCGGGCGGCGGCGAGGCTTGCAGCCTGCTCGGCATCCTTGGCGACATGGACCTCGGTGGCCTTGACCTCCGCGAGGATCCGCGTCACCCCGTCGGCCTCCTCGGCGACCATGGCCGGGTGGCCGTCCACCTCGATGAGGAGCAGCGCTGCCATCTGGCGCGGCAGGCCGATCTTGACGTAGTCCTCCACGCAGTTGATGGTGGCCCGGTCCATGATCTCCATGGTGGAGGGGATGATCTTGGCGGCGATGATCTTCGAGACCGCCTCCCCGGCGGTGCGGATGTCGTCAAACCAGGCGAGGAAGGTGCGCTTGTCCTTGGGAGGGGGGATGAGCTTGACGGTGATCTCGGTGACGATGCCGAGGGTCCCCTCGGAGCCGACCAGCAGATCCTTGAAGGAGTAACCGGCCACGTCCTTGACGCTCTTTCCCCCGGTGCGCAGCAGGCTGCGGTCGGGCAGGACGCCGGCCAGGGCCATGACGTAGTCCCCCGTCACCCCGTACTTGAGTCCCCGGAGGCCCCCGGCGTTCTCCGCGACGTTCCCCCCCAGGGTGGAGATCTTCTGGGAGCCGGGATCGGGGGGATAGAAGAGCCCCTTGGCCGCCACGGCGTTGAAGAGGTCGAGGGTGATCACCCCGGCCTCGGCCGTGGCGGTGAGGTTCTCCTCGTCGATCTCGAGGATGCGGTTCATCCGGGTGAGACAGAGGACCATCCCCCCCCGGACGGGGACGCTGCCGCCCGAGAGGCCCGTCCCCGAGCCCCGGGGGACGATGGGGAGCCCCTCCTTGTGGGCGATCTCCATGGCCTCCACGACCTGTCCGGCGCTGCGGGGGTAGACGACCACCTCGGGGAGATGGTGCACCCCGGGGGTGGAGTCGTAGCCGAGGACGAGCAGGTCCTCCTTCTCGTGCAGGACGTTCTCCCGGCCGAGCTTCTCGACCAGATGCTTGATGGCGGTGGTGGAGATCATGGTTCCTCCCGGGTCGTGACCCTGTTGCGGCGGAAATCGAAAGGCGGGCGTTTTTCAGCAGCCCCTAGAAACCCTCCTCGTGATACCCCTCCGGGATTCGCACCACCACCACGGGCAGGGGGGTGCTGTGGAGCACCTTGTGGGTGGTGGTGCCGAGCATGGCGTCGCCCAGGACCGTGTGGCGGTGGCTCCCCATGACGATGAGGTCGGCCCCCACCGCCTTGGCCTGCTCCAGAAGAACCACCGCAGGCTGCCCCTCGAGAATCCGTATCTCCGAGACGAGATCCCTCCCCTCGGGGATGCTTTCGATCTCCTTGGCGATCAGGCGGTTGATCCGGTCGTTGAGGCGGGCCTTGGCATGCTCCCGGGCCCCGGCGTGGATCTCCTCGGAGCGCTCGTGGGAGATATGGAGCTCCACCAGGCTCTGGGCGAAGTTGCTCATCGGTTCCATGGCATGGACGGCGACGATCCGGGCCTTGTACTGGTGGGCCAGGCTCAGGGCGTAGCGAAAGACATAAGGGGCCCCGGCGCCGATACCGGTGGCGTAGAGAATGGTTTTGACCTTGGGCAGCATCTCTCATCTCCATGGCCGTCACCCTGCGGTGGCGGCGGCGAGGGGTCTCAACCTCCGAAGAAGACCGAGGGGAGCCAGGTGATGATCCCCGGGAAGGCGACCATCAGGATCAGTCCCACCACCTGGATGGCGACGAAGGGGGTGATCCCCCGGTAGATGTCCCCCATGGTGTACTCGGGAGGGGCCACCCCCTTGAAGTAGAAAAGGGCGTAGCCGAAGGGGGGGGTCAGAAAGGAGGTCTGCAGGTTGATGCAGACCAGCATGGCGAACCAGAGGGGGTTGAAGTTGAGGTCCATGGCGATGGGGGTGAAGATCGGCACCACCACCAGCAGGATGGCCGCCCAGTCGATGAACATGCCGAGGAGAAAGACCACCGCCATCATGATGGCGAGGACCACGTACTCGTTGACGTCCATGCCGAGCAGAAAGTCGGCGACCACGTCTCCCCCCCCCATGCTGAGAAAGACCACGCTGAAGAGTTTCCCACCCACGAACAGGGCCATGATCATGGCGGTGGTGCGGGCCGTCGAGAGGGAGGCCTGGGTGATCACCTCCCGGGTCAGCTTTTTGTTGAAGGCGGCCAGAATCATGGCGCCGACGCCGCCCAGGGCCGCGGCCTCCGTGGGGGTGGCCACCCCGGCGAGGATCGTCCCCATGACGATGAGAATCAGGCTGAAGGGGGGGACGAAGCTCTTGAGGGTCATCAGGGCCTTCTGTCCCGCCGAGTGGGTGCGCTCCTCCCGGGGGATGGGGGGGCCGAGCTTGGGATTGATGGCGCAGCGGGCGCCGACGTAGAGCAGGTAGAGGCCCGAGAGGACGATGCCGGGGAGGATGGCGGCGGCGAAGAGGTTGCCGACGGAGGTCTCTTTCAGGCCGGTGAGGCCTCCGTAGACCACCAGCATGATGGAGGGGGGGATGAGGATTCCCAGGGTCCCCGAGGAGCAGATGATCCCCGCCGACATCCCCCGGTCGTAGCCGCGGCGCAGCAGGGCCGGGCCCGCCATCAGCCCCATGGCGACCACGGAGGCGCCGATGATGCCGGTGGTGGCCGCGAAGACCGTGGAGACGCCGATGACCGCCAGGCCGAGACCTCCCCGCAGCCCCCCGAGCACGATGTAGAGCGCGTCGAAGAGCCCTTCGGAGACCTTGGAGCGGTCGAGGATCTGGGCCATGTAGATGAAGAGGGGCACCGCCACCAGGGTGTAGTTGAGGAAAATCCCCCAGGCGTTGTTGACGAAGAGGTCGAGCAGGGCCGGCACGTTGAAGCCGTTGTCGATCAGGCCGAAGACCGTCGCCACCGCCGCCAGGGTGACGGCCAGGGGATGCCCGAGGGCGATGGAGGCCACCAGGGTGGCGAACATGAGGATGGTCAGAATTTCTGGGGTCATGGAACCGCCTCCGGAACGGGCTTTTCGGCTAGGAGTGGCTTCGCAGGGAACGGATGTCCTGGATCAGCTTCGACACCCCCTGCAGGAAGAAGAGAACGAACCCGAAGGCCATGAGGGCCTTGTAGGGGTAGATCGCCGGGGCCCAGGAGGTCGAGGCCAGCTCTCCCATCTTCCAGGAGCTTGTGGCGTAGATGATCGACCAGACGGCCAGAAGCCCCACCGTGGGCATGAAGATCGCCAAGTTGACCACGATGCGCAGGATGGCCCGGGGCCTCGGCGGCAGGCGGGACTCGAAGATGTCGATGGCCACGTGCCCGTCATGCTTGTGGGCGTAGCCGAAGGAGAGCATGAAATGGATCCCGTAGAGAAAGGTCGTCAGCTCAAAGGCCCAGATGGTCGGGGCGTTGAAGCCGTAGCGCATCAGGACTTCGTATCCGACCACCGCAACCAGGGGGAGGATCAGGAAGGAGGAGTAGTAGCCGACCTTCTCGTTGAGGGTGTCGATCCAACGGGCGACTGTCTGCATGGGAAAACCTCGCGTTGCGGGTCAGGTCCCCTGGAAATGGGGATGCGGCGGCGGGGACCCCAATCGATCCCCGCCGCCCGTTCACCTCGGAACAGGGGTTACTGGGTGCGCTTCCCCTTGATGAAATCGTCGATGGGCCAGGGAGCCAGACCGCCGCGGATTTCACGCCACTCGGCGAAATCCCTCTTGAACTGCTCCTGGGAATCGAGGGTCTTCTTCACGTCGGGGTGCTTGGCCTTGAGATCCTCCAGATACTCCTTGGTCCGCTTGGCGAAGGCCGTGATCGCCTCGTCGTCCATGCGCACGAACTCCACCTTCTTCTTGAAGAGCTTGATCGCCTCGATGTTGAGGTTCTCCTGCCAGGCATTGGACCAGAGCTGGGTCTCCTTGGCGGCGATCTGCACGATCCACTTCAGGTCGGCGGGGAGCTTGTTCCAGGCATCCTTGTTGATGAAGATGGCGCACTGCACCGAAGGCTGGTGCACCCCGGGCTCGATGACGTACTTGGTGATCTCGTCGAAGCCCATGGGGTAGTTGATGGCCGGGGAACTGAACTCGGCCGCGTCGATGACGCCGCGCTCCAGGGCCAGGTAGACCTCGCCGCCGGGCAGCGGGGTGACCGAGGCGCCCAGGGAGTTCATGATGTCCATGTACCAGCCGGGGGTACGCACGCGCATCCCCTTGAAGTCGGCCATCTTGGTGGCCTTCTTGTTGGAGAAGAAGCCCATCTCCTGGCCGCCGTTGCCGCCGGGGAGAGCATGGAGGTTGAATTTGCCGTAGAGCTCCTGCATCTGCTCCAGGCCGCCGCGCTCA
>JBFHXN010000156.1:0-6171 GCA_041598955.1 Desulfuromonadales bacterium
CGATGATGCCCTTCACCTCCGCCACGGCCATCAGCTGCCGTGCAACCCTTTCGGCCTCCTGATGGGTCGATTGCCTTTCGGCGATGACCTCGTGCAATAGCCTATTGCACTTCTGGAGGACCAGACTGGCCGTAGCGTCGAGAATCCGTCTAGGGGTCGGTCGTCCCCCCAGGCTGATTTCACCGGGGATCACCCCCCGGGCGGCCTGCAGCAAAAGGCTCCTGAGAGCCGCAACCTGGGATACCGCAGCAAGCCGATTGTTTTCCAATACGGTCTCGACCATTTTCAGCCACCCCTCGACCCCGCCGCCAAAATCGGCCCGCCTTTGTTCCTGACGGTCCACAAGACGAGGGACCTCCCGAAGCAGGGCACATATCTCTTCGATTTGAACCACATTGAGCGCCATGAGACTACTCCGGCGTCAGGGTATAGCCCTGCCCCCCATCGTTGCGGCTGATCAACTCATAGGAGTCCTCACTGATGGTCAGGCGCACCCGCAACAGGCTTTCGCTGTCGCCATGCATCTTGATGTCGCTGGAAGATACGTTGACCTTGAGGTGAGGAGACTCGGTCAGCTTCTGCAGCAGAAGATTCTGCATCCCGATCCGAAGGCTCCCTTCCAGGACCATCAGGTTGTCGGGCTCCTCCCCCCGTGCCTTGATCAGACCGGAGGTCACGGCCGAAGCAGTGGTCGTGATCTCCTTCGAAACCTTCTGCGAGTTCAAAAGAATCTGAGGCCCTCCCTCGAACAGGATCTTGGCGTTTCGATGGACTGCTGCATAGACCTTCCTCCGCTCGGAATAGGGGAGGTAAACCTCGGCGGCCAGGAGAGCCTTTCGTACGACGAGGGTGAGTTCCGTCTTCTCGGGAGCTTTGAAGAATTTCCCCTCGGTGCCTGGAGGAGCTTCCCCTGTGGCGGTCACCGCCACAGGGAAATCAACCGTGATGTCCGGAAGCCGGAAGCGGGGGACGGGAAAGTGCTTCAACAGTTCGTGCCCGCTATAGAGCTCGGCAATCTTCAAGGCTTCCATGTCGGCACGGACCCTGGCCTGCACTGCGTCGGAGAGGATGGCCCCAATGAATTCACCCAGTTTTGGCATAACAACTCACCTCTCACCCCTCGGTTTGCTTACGGATTCACCACTTTCTGAGTCGCGTTGGTGGGCTGGGCCTTGATGGAATCTTCAAGGATTCCGAGGATTCTCTCCAGGCCGGCGGGCATCTCGTCCTGGACCGCACGGATATGGACCGCCATGGAGTAGGTGCGATCGACCTTCGACCCCGACTGGGTGTTCTTCTGATAGGAGGTCGAGACCTTCAGGTTCACCGAGGCAACGGAGAAGAGAGGCGGGTACTTGACCTTCGCATCGAGGGAGGCATCCACCTTGAAGGTCTCGTCCGTCTTGGTCTCCTCCACTGAGTTGATCTTGGCGTTGAAGTCGATGGTCGTCTCCTCGATCCGGATGAAGGGGATCGGGAGCATGGTGAGGATCGGCACCTCGAGCTTCATGGTGGCGATTTCCGCCGGTACGGCCGGCTTGGCCGCCCGGAAGTCGGCGGTCGCCACGGCCTTGGTCCCCCCGGTGGGCGGATCGGCGATGACCACCGTCGGGGCCGCAGTGTATCCCGTCCCTGCCTTGGTGATGTTGATCGCCGTCACTTCTCCGCCACTGACGACGGCCGTCGCCTCCATCCCCGTCCCCCCTCCACCGCCGCTGAAGGTAACCGAGGGTGCCGTGGTATACCCGGCCCCCTTGGTGGTCACCGTGATGCCTGTGACTGCGGCTTCAACGGCCGGCTGAAACGGAGCCACCTCCTTGGGATACTTGAAGGTGACGTAGATCGGCTCGCCGGTGTCGGGCTTGGTGGGATCATCGCCCGTTCCCTGCTTGAAGCCGACGGCCTTGATGAAGTTGACGGAGCTCATGGCAGCCTTGGCCTGGGCGTTAACGACGGCCACCAGAGGGCCTCCGAGCATCGATTCGAAATTGATTGACGAGAGTTCTTTTGCGGGTGTGTCTGCCATGGCTGCCTCCGTTGATCGGGGTTGCGCTGACACCGGCCAGCCGCTTTAGCGGCTTTGACCGGGGCGTGTCGTCCATTTATACTCACGTTAGATGTCTTTTCCTGTTTTTCAACCGCCCCCCCGAAAAATTTTCCCGAAGGGAAGGGGCCGAAGGAAACGGGTGAAGGAGGCCCGCAAGCGATGGCAGAAATCAAAGGTTCCGTGGGGCGCGGGGGCGCCAATCTGAGAGAGGACATACGACTCGTCCAGCGTCTGCTGAATCGCCACGATCTATCCCCCCTGGCGCCGGTGCCCGAAGACGGACAGGCAACACCTCTTCTGGTCACGGCGATCCGCCACTTCCAGGTCCGCCACGTCGGCATGCAGTCCCCCGACGGACGCGTTGATCCAGGGGGCCGAACCCTTTCGCGCCTGAAGAGCGGCTCCAGCGACCGGGGGAGCGGCGAAAACCCGGAAACCCGCAAGGCGGACCGGGAAGCCCGGGCCAAGTTCGTCGACCCGAGGGTCAAGGAAACCGGGGTGACCACCCGGATCATCGACAGCCTCGGGCCGCGCTTTCACAATGTCCGCGCCCGGATCATTTCCGGCTATCTTTCCGACTCCGACCTCTTCTGGAAGGTCAATTACCACTGGGAATACCTCCTCGACGCCGTCGTCCATTCCCTCACGCTCCCCCTGGAAGATAAGCACCTCAAGGACCTGCAGTCCATTCGTGCAAGCCTCGTCTCCTGCCAACCCAGCCCCGCCAACGGATACACCTCCGGCGCGATCGGCAAACCCGAGGACAAATCCTCGCTGGAGGAGGTCACCAAACGCCACAAGATCCTCTCGGGAGCCAAGCAGGACTTCAAGAAAGTGGTCATCGCCGCCGACATCAAACAGAAGAGCAGGAAAAGCGAAAAGGTCTTCGACCTGGCGGCGGCTCCCGTGGCCCACCCCGGCACAAGCAAGCACAGCACCGGCTACGCCCTCGACATCGAGGGGGACAGCGGAGCCATTAAGAGCATCTGCAAAGGGATGGGAGCGACCCTGGTCTTCGACGAGAAGAGCCATGTCCATGTCGAGTTCAAAAATGGCGTCCCCTGAAGGATGAGCCCGGAGATCCCCACTGGCATCGCCCCTTTCAACTCTTTGCCGAAAAAAAACGGGGGCAGTCCGCTACCGCGGCCCGCTCCCGTCTTCCCGCAGTGATCCCCTGATTTCTTCAACGTTCGACTTCGAGATTCGTGCGCCTCTCAGCGGCTGACCTCGAACTGCAGGGAGCCGATGACCGTCGACTTTTTGCCCGAGGCATCGAACATGCTTCGAAAGGCGATGATCTCCGCATCGTCATCCTGACTTAGATCTCGTACCACCGGATAGGCCAGGGGCTGGGAGACGAGTTCCGCGATCACCGTGTACCGCTGCCCGGTCAGCCCTCCGACCCTGAACCCGACCTCGTCGCTTCCACCCAGGAAATTGCCATCCTCGAGAGCCGCCCCCGCCACCTTGATGTCGGGTCCGGCTGTGGCCTTGTCGAACCCCAGGGGGAGAAGCCGATTGTCCTTGACGTAGTCCATGGCGCGCAGCAGAGTGTAGGTCACCTCCCCGAGGCTGTTCTTCATAACCGCCTCGTAGACCTGGACCTGGTCCTGGGAGGTGATCAGCTCATGGTGGGGCTCGAAGAGGGCGGGATCGAGATCGGAATCCACCCCCGCCACACTGCCGTCCGGATTGATTCGACCCGACTCAAAGACTGTTTCCCCCTGGGTGTCGAGAACCCGCAGGTGCAGGATGATCCGCCGCAATGGAATCCCGCTGGGGAGCTTATGCCCCGTGTGGCTGAGAATTTTCAGGCGGATATCGAGGTCCTCGCCGGCAAGGGAGCCCTGCAGAAGCTCGATGGCACCGGCCCCCTGAAGGAGGCTGGTGGTCTCAGCGATGGTGTAGGGGAAGTTGTTGCTGGTGACCCCCAGTGACTGCCGGTTGACATCGAGGATGTCGAGCATCAGCAGGTTGGCTCCGGCGAACTGGTGGATGGCGAAATTGTCCCGACGGGTGGTGAGCCGCATGGGACGAGAGGAGATAACCACGCCGTCGGTGCGGGGCATATGACAATCCTGACAGCTCTGCTGACCCGCAAATGCGCTGTGCTCCCATTCGCTGTAGGGCATCTGCTCGGCGAATTCCGTCTCCGGCGTGGTACTCAGGAGCACCCCGTTCTCATCCACGTAGGGAGTCTTCAGGTTGTGGCAGACGGCACAGACTTTGGATTGATGGACATGGGCGCTGTATAGGGGAGTATACTGGACGTTGATCCGCATCGGCTGGGTCATCACGTTGGCGTATTGCCCGTAGATCCTGCGCTCGATGGGATCGGCAAAAGTCTCGATCTCGTACCCCCCGGAAAATCCAGCCAGGGTGCCGAGGAGGGGGGAGTCCTTCACCTGGTGGCAGAGGGTGCAACTCACACCATCCATCGCCTCGCTGTAATGCAAGTTGACGGGATCGAGAAACCCGCCGTCGAGGGCCGAGACGAAATCCCCCAGATAATGGGCTTCGGTGTTGGCCATGGGGGCATGACACTTGGTGCACTTGTCATTGATGACGGTGGCCAGGGCCGGGTTGCGGTTGAGTTCGCTTCGCAGCTTTGCCCTCCAGAGGGGATCCCGGGTCGAATTGGCCATCATGGCCGACGACCAACTCTTCTCGATGGAGACGTCCGCGCCAGCGAAATCGGAGAGCCCGTTGTGACAAACCCCGCAGTTGCCGGAGCCGGAAAAGTGCACCGAGGTGAATTGGGCGTCATAGACGGTTGTCGTGCCTCCGCCCCCCATCCCCCCGCCGGGCCCACGCCCTCCCCATCCCGGCATGGCCGTCAGTGCCAGACAGCCCGAAACAATGACAACCAATCCGAATCGCGTCCTCATCACCCTGTCTCCTTTCCCCCTTGTTCCCATTTTTCCTTTCCGAAAAACCTCAGTTAGAAACCTCTCACACGCCTAGTCATTGTCAAGAAAAAGGGGAGATTTTCCTCTTTCGAGAAAAATCTCCCCTTTTTCTCTGGAGCATTCTGCGGTGACCGGACTCAGGCCCTGTCGGTAAGGACCTCCTCCCCCTCCTCCCCGGGAACCAGGGCATCGAGAAGGCGGGCCAGGTGCCTGTTGAGGGTTGCGAACCGCCTCGGCTGGGCGCCGGAGGGGCGGGCGGAAGGCTCCTGGGAGGAATTCGACGTCATCATCAGGGGGGGAAGATCCATGGCCGCCAGAAGGGTGCCGAGGTCCTTTCGTCCACCGAGCCGTCGACGCACTCGCTCGACCCAGGCCGAAAGGGGGCGCAGGTCGACTCCCCTGGAGCCTTCCCCACCGGCCAGCACCCCCCTAAGGGCTCCTTCTCCCGCCTGTTTCCGCAGAGCGAGGAGGGCCTCCTCGTCGAGGATCAGGCTCCCCGCCGCCACCCGGCCGGGGTGCTTCTCCATCAGCTCGAGCAGAGCGGCGCCCCCGAGGGAGATGCCGATGATCACAGCCCGGCCGATGCCGAGATAGTTGAGCAGGGCCAGGGTATCGCCGGCGTGGTCCCGCTTCACCTCCTTGCAGCAATCCAGGGAGGCGAGAACCACCCGGTAGCCCGCTTCGACCAGGGGAGCAAAATGCTCCCGCAGGAGGGCGCCGGAGGGGAGGTCGTGCAAAACCAGCACCGCCGGTCCCCGCCCGATTTCCTCGTAGTCGATCGCCCTGCCGTTGATCATCCCGTTCATCATCCACCCCCTGAGCCAGATTGTCGTTCCGCCCTCCCGGACAGAGACTCTGCCGGGGGCCCCCAAGGCAAGAGCAATTAATATACCAATGTTTTATAAATCTAAGCGAAATCGATTTTACTTATTGATTTTGGTAACTTGTATTCCACATCTTAAAAGTAGTGGCCGAGGAAACATCCTCTTTGTTTGCATTTATGCAAAAACATATGGCACTTATTTTGTGCTATATCGCACAAGGCTTTCTCTCCCAATCGGCTTACATCTTGTTATCACATACTTTTTTAAGCTCGCACCAACGTCCATAGAATTTTGCATTTCAGCAAAACACTATTTTATATCAGGCCCTATGCCAGGGATTCTCTTTCCCCGGGACGATCCCGCCGACCCGGCGACCCGACGGTGCCAATGC
>JBFHXN010000157.1:0-6162 GCA_041598955.1 Desulfuromonadales bacterium
CCACTGCTCCTTGTCCGGCCTGACCATCCCGCTCCGACCGGCCCTCTTTTCCACGAACTGGCCCCCCACCCGCTGCTGGCCGGCTTTGCCCTGCTGCGAGACCTGAGAGGGGAGCTTTTCCCCGAAGGCGCCGAGGACGATCCCTTCCGCCTGACCCCACCCCCCGGAGGGTTCACCCAGATCACGGGGACCCTTGCCGGGACATCCCCCTCTGCGGACCCCACCCGGCGACTGGCCGCCCTGAGGGTCTCCTGGCCAAACCGTCGGTTTCATCTCCCACCTGAAACGCCGGCCTGGGTCTACGAACTGATTCACCTGCTCGGGTTGACCGCCCCTCGCGGCACCGTCAACCTGCATCTCCCAGGCGACTGGCCTGCCAGGGGCTTTGGAAAGGCCATCACCCAACTGCTGCAGGAGCAGTTCGGGGAGATTCGGATTGCCCCTTCGGGAGAACACCTCCACCTGGAAGCGATGCGGGAGAACAGCGGCCATGGCACCATTGAGATCATCGGCCCCGATGGCCCCCGGGACATACCCGCTTCCCTTTTCCGCACGGGACATCCGGCACTTCTCCCCCTGGCCCTTCATCTCCCCGCCCCCCTCTTCGTCCTTATCGCCGAGGAGCGCCTGACCTTCCCGGTGGAAGCCTCCTGGCCCCTGGCCGAGGAGGAGGGTATTTTTCTCTTTCTCCGCTCGACTTTCGGCCGCCAGCTCTGGCAGGCCGTGGGAGGGGGCCGCCCCCTCCCTGAAAGAGGGCGGATGAAGAACCTCTGCCTTGCCGCCGGCATGCCCCTTCCGACCCCCAATATTCTCGCCCAGCTCCGACTGGCGGCGGTCGGCGGCGCCCCTTCGCGCCGGATACCCCGGGTGGTGGACGAGGAACTCTCCCTCTGGCTCGGGGTGAGCGCCCCCACGCTCCGGACCGGGTGGCCACAGAAGGGGCCAGAAAATGGAGAGATCCCTGAGGCCCGGGAGGCCCTGGCCGGAGAGATCGAGCGAAGCGTCTTTGTGGACGGCCTTCCGCGCTTTCCGGAGCACTACCTCTACAACTACTTCCGGGTCCCGCTCCAGGAATACCGCTTCCAGCCCCCCCTGACCGTCACCGCCGAGTTCTTCGGTCAGCTGACCCTCTGTGACGCAACGGGAAATATCTATCAGGTGGAGGGGGAGCAAACCGCCCGGGCCCTGAGACTGGCCGCCACGGCCGGCGATTCCCCCATAACCCTTTCCCTGCCCAAGGACCCGGCCATCACCTTCGCCATCCTCGAGCGCTACCTGGCCGACCTGCGTCGGCTGCGCCGCGAACTGATCCGTCAGGCCCATGCCCGCTTGACCGACTCCGACAGCGCATCCCGAATGGTGGACCATATCTGGGACCGAAACCTTCTCCCCCCCTGGCCAGAGGTCGCCGGGTGAAAACCTCTTTGAGAGGCGCCCTGACATGTTATAATGCCCCCCTCGCCCGCCCCACGGGCTCCATCCCCTGAGAAACGGCTCGCCATGAAGGTCCTGTTGCACGCCTGCTGCGCCAATTGCGCCATCTTTCCGGTCAAGACCCTGCGCTCCGAGGGGGTTCAGCCCTCCGCGCTTTTTTTCAATCCCAACATCCATCCTTACCAGGAATTCGCTCGGCGCCTTGATGCCATGCGCGTCTACGCGGACAGAGCCGAACTTTCCGTCCTCTTCCGGGAAGAGTACGCCCTGGAGGAGTTTCTCGCGGCGGTTGCCGACAGGCCCCAGTCCCGCTGCGATTTCTGTTATCGCGTCCGGCTGGAAGAGACGGCCCGGATGGCTGCCCGGGAGGGCTTTGACGCCTTTACCACCACCCTGCTCTACTCCCGGCACCAGCAGCATGACAAGATCCGCGCCCTGGGCGAAGAAGTCGCGGCCCGCCACTCCATCGCCTTTCTCTATCGGGATTTTCGCTCCGGCTGGCAGGAGGGGATCAACACCTCCAAGGCCATGGGACTCTACCGGCAGCAGTATTGCGGCTGCATCTACTCGGAAAAGGATCGCTACGCACCTCGCCGCCCCGGATCCCCTCCATGATCCCCGCAAAGGCCCTGCCTCTATTTTGTCTGTCCCTCTCCCTGCCAGCCCCTCTGCCTCGCCGGGTTCTTAGCCGCTGGCCGAGACCCACCCGTTGAACCTGGAGCCGCCATGCCGAAAAAACCTTTGAGAAACGCACCGAAAATCGGCCTGGCCCTTGGAAGCGGCTCTGCGAGGGGTCTGGCCCATATCGGGGTCCTCAAGGTCCTCGACCGTGAAAAAATCCCCATCGCCTGCATCGCAGGAACCTCCATCGGCGCCTTCATCGGCGCCCTCTACTCGGCAGGGGTCTCCCCGGAACAGATGGAGGAAGTGGCCCTCCAGGTCGATTGGCGGCAGATGGCCCGCCTGATCGACCCGGTCATCCCCACCACAGGATTGATCGACGGCCGGAAGGTCTCCGGATTCATGTCCGGGCTGTTGCCCGTGCGCACCTTCGAGGAACTCCGAATCCCCTTGGCGGTGACGGCCACCGACGTAGAGACGGGAGAAAGCTTTACCATCCGCCGTGGGAACCTCCTCGAGGCCCTGCGCGCCGCCATCGCCTTTCCTGGGATTTTCACGCCTGTGCGCTGGGGGGAGCGCTTCCTGGTTGACGGCGGGCTCTGCAACCCCGTCCCCATCCAGCTAGCCCGGGACCTGGGGGCCGACAAGGTGGTGGGGGTCTGCGCCATTCCGGAGGTGGCCAAACCGGGGGCCGAAACCGAATTCCCCTCCCCGCAAAGCACCCAGGAGAAACGCGAAGGGTCCCTCCCTCTCTTCAGCGCGGTGCGCTTCGAGCGACTCTGGAAGGATCTCTGGCGCCCCAACGGCTCTTCGAAGGAAAAGGCCAACGGTGCACCATCGGAGCGGGAGCGCAAGCCCCCCGGCATCCTGCGCATCTGTGCTCAGAGCGTGGCGATCATGGAAAACCAGATCAATGCCCTTCGCCTCGACCGGGACGAGATCGACCTGCTTATCCGTCCCGATCTCAACGACATCACCCTGCTCGAGTTTCACCGGGCGCAGGAAGCCATCCGGGCCGGGGAGGAGGCCACCCTTCAACTCCTGCCCGCGCTGCGAACCATGGCGGGTCTCGATTGAAAGGCAATATCCCTGTGTTATCCTTTAAATGTCGGAAATAACAGGCCCTTGCAGGAGGATTCCATGATCGAGTTGATTGAGAAAGCCATGCTGGCCGGCGTCGGAGCCATGTCCCTCACTCAAAAAAAGGCCGAGGAACTCGTGGCCGAACTCAAAGAGCGGTTCAACGTCAGTGAGGAAAAGGGCAAGGAGATGCTCTCCCGCATCCAGGGCGCCGTGCAGGAGAACCAGCAGAAGCTCGAAGAGCTTGCCCGGCAGGAGGTTCAGAGGGCCTGTGAGCGCCTCGGCCTGGTGACCGCGGAGGAGCTGGGCAAACTGGAGAAAAAGGTGCAGCAGCTCGAAAAACAGCTCAAGACCCAGAAGAAATAGCCAGGGGATTGCCTGACGCATGCTGACCTTCTCCCGGATCAACCGGAACATCCGCTCCCTCAAGCGCTACCGGGATATCCTCGGAATCCTCATCAAATATGGCTTCGGCCACTTCGTCGAACAGCTCAACATCAACTACTACCTGGAACTGGGACGGCGCATCGTCACCCTGGGGACTGCCCCCCGGGAGATCGAGCGCCTGACCCAGCCTGAGCGGTTGCGACTGGCCATCGAGGAGCTCGGGCCGACATTCGTCAAGCTCGGGCAAGTGCTCTCGACCCGCCCCGACGTCATCCCCAAGGAATACGCTGAAGAATTCCGCAAGCTCCAGGACAAGGTCCCGGCCCTTCCTTTTGCCGATGTGGCGGGGCAAATCCAGGGGGAACTGGGGGAGCCTCATTCGGCCCTCTTCGCGGAGGTCGACCCGACCCCGCTGGCCGCCGCCTCCATCGCCCAGGTCCATCTCGCGCGCCTTCACTCCGGCGAGGAGGTCGTCCTCAAAATCCGCCGCCCCGGCATAGAGCGTGTTGTCGAAACCGATCTCGATATCCTCGCCGGCCTTGCCTACCTGATGGAGCGCCACCTCCCCGGAGTGGACATCTACGACCCCAGCGGCCTCGTCAAGGAGTTCCGACGCACCATCCACCGGGAAATGGATTTCACCCGCGAGGGGCACACCATCGACCGCTTCTCGGCCAACTTCTCCGGCGACTCCAAGGTTCACCTGCCCAAGGTCTTCTGGGACTACACCGGGGAGAGGGTCCTGACCCTGGAGTACGTGAGGGGGACCAAGGTCACCGATTTCGAGCGCCTCACCGAACAGGGGCATGACCTCCAGGAGATCGCCGGCAGGGGCGCCGACTTCTTCCTTCGCCAGGTCCTCGTGCACGGCTACTTTCACGGGGATCCCCACCCGGGGAATTTCTTCATTCTTCCCGACGGCGCCATCTGCCTGCTCGACTTCGGCATGGTCGGCCGGCTGGAATCCGAGCTCAAACGACAGCTGGTCGACCTGCTGGTGTCTGTCCTGCAGCGGGACGTCGACCGCATCATCTCCCAGCTGCTCTATTCAGGGGATCTCTCCGACGAGGCCGATCGCAAGGCCCTTCGACGGGATCTCTCGGAATTCATCGACGATTACTACGAGATCCCCCTTCAGGAAATCAACGTCGGCCGGCTCCTGGTCGATTTCGTCGACATCCTCACCCAATACCGCATCAAGTTCCCCTCCGACCTGATGCTCCTCGCCAAGGCCCTTGTCACCATGGAAGGGATTGGACGCCAGCTCGACCCGGAGTTCAACATGGTCGAGCACCTTCGACCCTTCATGGAAAATCTCCTGAGGGAGCGGATGAGCCCGGCCAGCTTTTCCCGGGAGATGCTCTCCATCGCCCATTCCTACACCGCCCTTGTGAAAAACCTTCCCAGGGACCTCAAGGAATTCATCAACCGGATCAACCGCAACAAGTTCAAGATCGACCTCGAACACCGGGGCTTCGAGCGACTGATCGCCGATCTCGACAAATCGAGCAACCGCATCTCCTTCAGCCTGATCATCGCTGCCCTGATCGTCGGCTCCTCCCTGATCATGCAGACCGAAAAAGGTCCCATGCTCCTGGGCTTTCCCATCCTGGGATTTCTTGGCTACTCCATTGCCGGCTTTCTAGGGCTCTGGCTCGCCATCGCCATCCTGCGCTCCGGCAGGCTGTAATCGCCACCCCGGCACGGGCTGGACGGGCTGAGCCCTTACCCACCATTTCACGCGCCCGAAGCAGCGGTGGGGCACCCATGAAGCCTCCCTCCAAAACCCTCAGCTGTGGTTTTCAAACCACACCTCCCCATTGCATATCCACCACAATCCGCCGCCCTACGTCCGCCCCTTCTTTTTTTTAACTGTATTTCCGGCAACTTAAGACCCTTCCAAGGGCTGGCAAACTCTTTGCATGAGAGATGTCCTGTCTATGTGATTTTTTTTCGGCATCAAGGGAGGTACCCTTTTCATGATTTATCAGTGCACCATCAACAGCCCAGCGGTCATTACCGGCATCGGTCTGCATTCGGGTCGTCCCATTACCATGCAGCTACGCCCCGCCGAGGCAGGAACCGGTATTGTTTTTCACCGCACTGAAGGCGACCGCACCGTATCCATTCCGGCGGTTTCCGCCAATGTCGTCGATACCCGACTGGCGACCGTTCTCGGCAAGGGCGGGCTGACCGTTTCCACCGTCGAGCACCTGATGGGCGCGCTCAGCGCTCTTGGAATCGACAACCTGAACATCGACATCGATGGTCCCGAAGTCCCCATCATGGACGGCAGCGCCGCGCCCTTCGCAGAGATACTTCAGAGCGCAGGCATCCGTTCCCTCGAGCGGACCCGCAAGTTCCTGGCCGTGCGCAAGCCCATCACCCTGGTTGATGGTGAAAAGCGGGTGAGTCTCGTTCCTTCCCGCTTCTTCCGGGTCACCTTCGACATCGCCTTCGACCACCCCTGCATCGGGCTGCAGCACCGCAGCATAAAGTTCTCCCGAGAGCTCTTCTGCCGGGACCTGGCCGCCGCCCGAACCTTCGGCTTCTCCAGGGAAGTGGAATACCTCAAGGCCAACGGCCTGGCCCGCGGCGGCTCCCTGGACAATGCCGTGGTGGTGGGAGACGAGGCGATCC
>JBFHXN010000158.1:0-6121 GCA_041598955.1 Desulfuromonadales bacterium
CGGGCCCGGCGCTTGCGCTCCTCGGTCTCGTTCTTGTTGAAGGTGAGGTTGGGACGCAGCAGCCGCTGCAGGAGCCCCACCAGGGCCTGGCGCTGCGAGTTGGAGAGCCGGGGCACCTCGCGGAGCTTGGCCTTGAGGCGGTCCTGGGCGTCGCCGAGGCCGATGACGTCCCGGAGCTCCTTCTCCATCGTCTCCTGCTGGGTGGCGAGGTTGCGGACCACCACCCCCTTCTCCAGGTCGGCCTGGAAGATCTTCAGGTTGGCCAGGATCTTCTGGTCGAGGGTGGAGACGATGGCCCGGCGCACTGCCGTGGGCATCCCATCGGAGCGGGCCAGGGTGGTCAGGGCGGCCAGCTCCTGGTCGGAGAGGGTCAGTCCCAGCCCCTCCTCCACGGTGGCCTTGGTCTTGGCCGGGGGAACCTCCTGTGCCAGGTCCCCCTGCAGCACCCTCAGCACCTCCACCACGCGGTCGGCGATCTCACGCCCCGCCGCCGGGTCGAAATCGTAGAGGGGGCGGATCCCCTCCTCGGCATGGAGCCGCTTCTTCTCGGTCAGCACCTCGTCGGGGACGTTCATGTCCCGGGGAGCCTTGATGTCCCTCGAGGCGATGTCCCCCGGAGCGTAGTAGCCGGGGATGAACCCCCCCTTGGGGACGATGATCACCGCCAGCACCAGGGCCATCAGGTAGATGAGGACGGCGCGCTGGCGGCTCTCGCCGATGGACATCACCCGGGGGAGAAACTCGCCGAGGGAGAAGCCTCGCCGGCGGGAAGAGGATTCGGGTTTTCGGTCGTTTTTGTTCATGCTTTTTCGCTCGGCCGGGTGGCGCCGGCAACCGCACGGGGGGAAGATCCCCTCTGGGCCCGGTCGTAGGCCTGGACGATGGCCTGAACGATCGGGTGCCGGACAACGTCGGCGTCGGTGAAGTAGTTGAAATAGATCCCCTCGACCCCCTTGAGGACCTCCACGGCCTGCACCAGCCCCGAGGGACGCCCCGTGGGAAGGTCGATCTGGGTGATGTCGCCGGTCACCACGGCCCGGCTGCCGAAGCCGAGGCGGGTGAGAAACATCTTCATCTGCTCGGCGGTGGTATTCTGCGCCTCGTCGAGAATGACGAAGGCGTCGTTGAGGGTCCGACCGCGCATGAAGGCGAGGGGGGCCACCTCCACCACCCCCTTTTCGATCAGCGCCTGCCCCTTTTCAAAATCCATCATGTCGTAGAGGGCATCGTAGAGGGGGCGCAGGTAGGGGTTGACCTTCTCGGCGATATCCCCGGGGAGAAACCCGAGCTTCTCACCCGCTTCGACGGCCGGTCTCACCAGAACGATGCGGCTGACCTCTTTCTTCAGCAGGGTCGAGACGGCCATGGCCATGGCGAGGTAGGTCTTGCCCGTTCCCGCCGGTCCGATGCCGAAGACCACGTCGTTGCCCCGCATGGCATCGATGTAGACCTTCTGGGCCAGGCTCTTGGGGGAGATGACTTTCTTGCGGGCTGAAACGAAGACGGTGTCGAGGAAGATGTCGCGGAGCCGGGCCCGGGAATCGGCCTGAAGGATGTGGGCCCCGTATTCGACGTCGGTGGGATAGAGGGAGTAACCCGCTTGCAGAAGGGCATAGAGTTCCTCGAGAAGGCGTCCGGCCAGGGCCGCCTGCCCCGACTCCCCCTCGATGAAGGCCTCGCTCCCCTTGGAGCCGATGCGCACCTTGAGCAGCTTCTCGATGCGCTTGAGGTTCTTGTTCTGCTGTCCGAACAGCAGGTTGGCCAGCTGCGGATCGCCGAAGGAGACCCGCAGCGGACTGTCGCTCTCTTTCAAAAATTCAGTCCTTCTCAAGGGCAATTTCAAAGGGTCGACACTACCACTGTTCGGCGGCGGAAATCAACTGCTTTCCCTCCCCCGCGAGGGGCCGGGCCGCCCAAAAAGAGGGTTTCAATTTCCCCCTGATGTTGCTATAGTCTGGGGCCTGCCGGCGGGCCTCAATGCCCGCAGAGGGCCAGTTTAACACAAGGGGGTTCAAATGAGCGAAATCGTCGATATCTACGCACGGGAAATCCTCGATTCCCGGGGAAATCCCACCGTCGAAGTTGAAGTCTACCTGGAGAGCGGCGCCATGGGCCGGGCCGCGGTTCCCAGCGGCGCCTCCACGGGGGAGCGTGAAGCCCTGGAGCTGCGCGACGGGGACAAGGACCGCTACCTCGGCAAGGGGGTGCTCAAGGCCGTCGACAACGTCAACGAGGTCATCGCCGAGGCCCTGCTCGGCTGGGAGGCCTCGGACCAGCCCGGCATCGACCGCCGGCTGATCGAACTCGACGGCACCGACGTCAAGAGCAACCTCGGCGCCAACGCCCTGCTCGGCGTCTCCCTCGCCTGCGCCAAGGCGGCGGCCGAAGAGGCCGGCCTCCCCCTCTACCAGTATCTCGGCGGAGCCAACGCCAAGGAACTCCCCCTGCCGATGATGAACATCATCAACGGCGGCGCCCACGCCGACAACAACGTCGACATCCAGGAATTCATGATCATGCCCTCCGGCGCCGCCTCCTTCCGGGAGGCGCTTCGCATGGGGGCCGAGATCTTCCACGCCCTGAAGAAGGTCCTCAAGGGCAAGGGCTACAACACCGCCGTCGGCGACGAGGGGGGCTTCGCCCCCGACCTCAAGAGCAACGAAGAGGCTTTGCAGGTCATCATGGAGGCCATCCAGGCGGCGGGCTACAAGCCCGGCGAGGATATCCTCCTGGCCCTCGACGTGGCCTCCTCGGAACTTTTCAAGGACGGCAAGTACATCCTCGCCAACGAGAAGAAACCCCAGAAGTCCCCCAAGGAACTGGTCGACTTCTACGAGGACCTGGTCAACCGCTACCCCATCGTCTCCATCGAGGACGGCATGGCGGAGAACGACTGGGAGGGGTGGAAGCTGCTGACCGAGCGCCTCGGCAAGCGCATCCAGCTCGTCGGCGACGACCTCTACGTCACCAACACCAAAATCCTCAAGGAAGGGATCGACAAGGGGATCGCCAACTCCATCCTGATCAAGGTCAACCAGATCGGCACCCTCACCGAGACCCTGGAGGCCATCGAGATGGCCAAGCGGGCCGGCTACACGGCGGTGATCTCCCACCGCAGCGGCGAGACCGAGGACACCACCATCGCCGACCTGGCCGTGGCCACCAACGCCGGGCAGATCAAGACCGGCTCCCTCTGCCGCACCGACCGGGTCGCCAAGTACAACCAGCTGTTGCGGATCGAGGACGAGCTCGGGGACGTGGCGGTCTTCGCCGGCCGCGAGGTCTTCTACAACCTGCGCAAGCGCTGATTCCCCTCCGGCTCACTGAATCTCGAATACCAAAGGCCTGCGGCGACTGCCGCAGGCCTTTCAACTTTTTGACAAACTGTATTTTTTAGGCTGCTTTAAAACCTTCAGAAGCAAGGCGCCCGCAGTTCGAGGAGGCGTAGCGACAGCTACGTCGCAGCGACGAGATCAAGGGGAAGGAAGCAGATGGGGGTTTTTCAGCAGCCTTTTGACTTGACCATTCCCCCTCTCCCCGTGGCAGAGGGTCGGGGTGAGGGGGATGCGCCGGCACAACGCCCCTCCCCGGCCGCTCCCCTTATTGCTTCCCCGCCCGGAGCCGGTAGGTGCTCTTCTCCTTGGTCCTCGCCAGGGTCCCCGCCTTGTCCATGGCCAGCAGGGTCTCCTGGAGGGCCTTGCGCTCCTCCCCGGGGAAGTGCCCGTAGAGCTCGGTCTGGAGGATATCGGGGCTCTCCCGCACCAGGGCCAGGATCCGCTCCTCGAGGGGAAGGCCCTTTGCCTCCGGGGGGGGCTTTTTCGCCGGCGCCTTTCCCGCGGCCGGCGACGGCGGAAGGATCTCCACCACCTTGGCCTTTTGGGCCGGCTGCGGGTCCGCGGCCTTCTTTTCACCGGCCCCCATGCGCCCGGTCATCTCCCGGCGGATCTCATCCTCGGCCTTTTTGAGCTTGCGCAGCCCGACGTAGCCGGCCACCGCCAGCCCCGCCGCCACCAGAAACAAGGGCAATCCCATCACTTACGCCTCCTTTGTCTTCCGTTTACGAACAGGCCCCTTCACCTTCTCCTTCGCCTTCCCCCCCTTGTCTCCGGGGAGCTTTCCGAGAAGGTCCTCCATCCTCCGGCGATCGAGCACCTCCTCGTCGAGCAGGGCCTCCGTCAGCCGGTCCAGCTCCCCCCGATAATCGGCGAGTACCTTTCGGGCCGTCTCCTCCCCCTGTTTGACCAGGGCGGTGATCTCCTGGTCGATGATCCAGGCCATCTCCTCGCTGAAGGTCTTGTCCGTGGCCAGCTTGCGGCCGAGAAAGGGGTGCTCCTCCCCCCGGGAATAGGCCACCGGGCCGACCTTTTCGCTCATCCCCCACTGGCAGACCATCTTCTCCGCGAGGTCGGTGGCCTGCTTGAGATCGTTCTGGGCCCCCGTGGAGAGATCCTCGAAGATGGCCAATTCCGCCGCCCGGCCGCCGAGACTGACGGCGATGCGGGCCATGAGATAGGATCGGCGGTAGTGGTAGCGGTCATCCTCGGGGAGCTGCTGGGTCATCCCCAGGGCCTGCCCCCGGGGAATGATGGTGACCTTGTGGATAGGGTCGGCCTCGGGCAGGTGCCGGGCCACAAGGGCGTGGCCGGCCTCGTGGACGGCGGTCATGCGCTTTTCCTCGTCGGTGAGGATGAGCTTGCGCTCGGCCCCCATCAGCACCCGGTCCTTGGCCCGCTCGAGGTGGTCCATGGAGACCTCCTGCCGGTTCTCCCGGGCACCCAGCAGGGCCGCCTCGTTGACCAGATTCTCCAGGTCGGCGCCGCACATGCCGGGGGTCCCCTTGGCGATCACCTGCAGATCGACGTCGTCGGCAAGGGGCACCTTGCGGGTGTGCACCTTGAGGATTTCCTCCCGGGCCCGCCAGTCGGGACGCTCGATGACCACCTGCCGGTCGAAGCGCCCCGGCCGCAGCAGGGCCGTGTCGAGCACGTCGGGGCGGTTGGTCGCCGACATGACGATCACCTCCTCGTGGGGCTCGAACCCGTCGAGCTCCGAGAGGAGCTGGTTCAGGGTCTGCTCCCGCTCGTCGTTCCCCCCCCCCAGGCCCGTTCCCCGGGAGCGGCCCACGGCGTCGAGCTCGTCGATGAAGATGATGCTGGGGGCCTGCTTCCGGGCGGTGCCGAAGAGGTCCCGCACCCGGCTCGCCCCGACCCCGACGAACATCTCGATGAACTGGGAGGCCGAGATGGAAAAGAAAGGGACGGCCGCCTCGCCGGCCACGGCGCGGGCCATGAGGGTCTTGCCCGTGCCCGGCGGGCCGACGAGCAGGACCCCCCGGGGGACCTTGCCGCCGATGCGGGCGAATTTGCCCGGGTCGCGGAGAAACTCCACGATCTCCATCAGCTCCTGCTTGGCCTCCTCGAGGCCGGCCACGTCGGCGAAGGTCACCCCGGAGGTCTCCCGGGAGTAGACTTTCGCCCCCGACTTGGCGAAGGTGCCCATCAGGCCGCCCCCCCCCGCGCGGTTTTTCATCCCCCGCAGGACGAACCACCAGACACCGATGATCAGCACCCAGGGAAGCATGTAGACCAATGCCGAAGTCCAGGGGGAGGGCTCCGCCTCGGGCTCTGCGGTCACCTCGACCCCCTTCTCCTCCAGGGCCGGGAGAAGCGCAGGGTCGGGGATGGGGGTGAGGGTGGTCTGGAACTGCTTGTAGGGGATTGGCTCTCCCCGCCCGGGGGCAGCCCCCTCGGGCAGCAGCAGGACGGGCTCCCGGAACTCCCCGCGCAGAACGCTCCCCTGGAGGATGACCTGGCGCACGTTCCCCTTGGCCAGCTCGGCCTTGAAGCGGCTGTAGCTCAGGGTTGCCGTCAGCTCACCGGGCTGCGGGGCGAAGGCGACGTAGAAGTAGTTGAAGGCCGCCACCAGCACCAGCAAAATGACGGCCTGCTTCCAGAGTCCCTTGTTCATCGGTCCGGCCTCGGGGGGCACCTATTCCTCTTCCTTGAACCACTTGTCGAACCAAGTGCGGTGGTCCTTCTCGGCGAGCATCTGCAGGTCGCGGGGTCCGAGCCAGATGCCGCTGCACCCCGGGCACCGGTCGAGGGGAACGCCTCGGAACTCC
>JBFHXN010000159.1:0-6090 GCA_041598955.1 Desulfuromonadales bacterium
TACGTCACCTACGTCCATTACGTCGAAGGGATCGCCCAGGTCGTCCATGGCGCTCCCCACCATGCCGAGAAGGCCTCTCCGGCCTCTCACCCCCACTGAGGTATCGAAATCAATCGAGCGGGCCCCTGGTCGGGGTGCCCGCTCGATCCGGTTTTCAAAAGGTGCGCGCCGGGCCCAGTGCTCCTCGCCGCCAGCTCCGCAGACAAGGGTCACGGGACCCTGCTCCGTTTTCGCCAGCAACATCGCGACCGTTTCAGTGTCGTCCCCCTCCCAACGCAAATTGTCAGCCCCCTCTTGCCAAATCCCGTCACCCCCTCCTCTAACCTCCCATCCTCAACGTCATAACCTGCTTAGTCGGCGGCCTTTTTTCCTGCGCGGCGGTAGGGCAAGTTCTTATTATCTGAAGCGGATTCCCAGAAACCGTCCGGGGAAGAAGGGTGGGTGTGTCATCGGGGCACACTTTCTGGCATGGGTTCTGCTATTGGTACACCCGTCCCCGGGAATTGCCCTTCGGGACGGTCCGGAACGCCTCTTTCACCCTTATCTAGAAAAAAGACAGTCTCCGATAAAGGCAAACCCGGAGAAATCCGGGGACGCAAAGCCACGGGTCCACCTGAGCACTCAGCGAAGGGGGACAGCCGGGCTGCCGAAGAGATGATGGCGCATCTTGACGGCACCCGGACCGGGTGAAACCGTTTGAAGCGCCCATCTTCGGCATGAAGATGGGCGCTTTTTTTATTTCCCGAAGGCCGGTTTTCATCACCGGCCCTGACCTCGAAGGACAAGAGTGACCAGGCTCCGGAACATTCTGATCCGCACCGCCCTCGGCGTCCTCGCTCTGTGGCTCTCCGTCCCCAGCGCCTGGGGTGCGTGTCCCACCCTCGCCACGGCCATCTCCCACGACCTCTCCGTGAGCTACGGGGAGCTCTGCGGCCTCGGCCGGGTCACCATCCGCATCGACCATCCCAGCCGCGACACCGATCTCACGAATCTCGTCATCACTGAAAACCTCGGATCCTCGGGCCTTACCTACGTCCCCGGCACCACGAGTTTCACCGTCCGCAACGGCTCCGCCCCGGCTCCTTTCAACCCCTCCATCAGCGGTTCGCAGCTGACCTGGAACCTGGGGAGTTACGAGCTGGAGGCCTCGGGCGGGGGCGGTCCCTCCAATGCCCAGTACCTGCTGCTCACCTTCCAGGTACGGCGGACGGACGAGGGGTTCATCCTGGCCAATCGCACCCTCTCGGCCTCCTTCACCTACGCGACGATCAACGAGAGGGGCAGCTTCACCCCCTGCAGCGACTCCGAGACCAGCGGGGGCCAGGTGCTCCCCCTGAGGGAGCCGATCCCCTCCGTCACCAAGCGGGGGCGCAACGTCGACGCGAACCAGGGGACGGGGAGCTATTCCACCACGGTCTACGGCAACGTCAACGACGACGTGATCTGGCGCATCCGGGTGCAGAACAGCGGCCTGGCCGATCTGCAGGATCTGCGCTTCGACGATCTGATGCAGACGGGCAACGTTCTGATCAACTACGCCTGCCCCACGGAGGCCGCCGCCACGGCCCTCGCCAACGCCAACGGCGTCGGGCCGGGGAGCCTGGGGTGCGTCGCGGCGGGCAACACCATCAGCGATTTCGACGTCGACAACCCCTTCGGCAATCCCGGCAACGACTCCCCCGACCTGGTCGATGTGCGGCAGGGCTCCTCCACCGACATATTCCTGGTGGGAAAGATCCCGGCGACCCCCAACGGCTCCTGTTCCGCCAACAGGACCAACACCGTCTCCGACCTCCAGTGGGGGTGCGAGGCCAACCCCCCGGCCGGAGGCATCACCACCACCTCCACGGGGGTCACACCGGCCGGCTCCACGGCCACCCTGAGTACCCTCTCGGTCAACACCGGCACCAACCTCAGCGTCGCGACCCAGATCACCGGCGTCAACACGGCTCAGCCCGTGGGGAGCAAGGGGCGGGTCCAGATCACCATCCGGAACCTGACCGGCGGCACGGTGAAGGGGATCCGGCTGCGGGACGTGCTTCCCCCCGAGTACGTGGTCGACCCCACCTTCACTCCGACCGTGGCGACGACCCCGGCCTACGGCACCTACAACGGGATGACCAACCGGGTCGAGTGGACCAACCCGGTCGCCGGGACCTTCCCCCTTGTGACCACCGACCCGGCCCTCCCCCTGGGGAACACGGCCCCCGAATTCAGGCTCTACAGCAGCACCGTCCATCCGGTCTACTCCAACCAGGTCGACCTGCTGCGCCACAACGACCGGGTGGTTGTCACCTTCGGGATCGTCCTGGTCCGGCCTGCCTCCTTCGACAAGGTGGCGAACCTGGACGTGCGGACCGAGGAGCCGGGCAGCGATCCCCCCGGCACCGATCCGACCCACGTCACCTCACTGACCAACCGGCTCTATGTCGAATTCGAGGACTTCTGCGCCCCGGGCATCAGAAAGACCCCCCCCGCGGCCAATCCCCTGACGACAACCCATACGGCCCGGCCGGAGGACCTCGACATCGACATCGTCAACCCCGAGGCGACGCCGATCTTCATCCTCACCAACACCGAGGACCTCCCCCTCCAGGTCGCCCTGACCAACAACGGCGGCCATGATGCCGCCGACTACTACGCCTATGTCACCTTCGGGGCGCTGATGGATGTGGTGAGCTTCCCGGCGGGGTGCACCACCCTGGCGCGGCTGCACGAACCCTGGAGGCTCCCCGCCCCCATCCCCGCCACCGCCACCGTCTACCAGTGCCGCAGCTCGGCCCTCGGGGCCATCGGGCCGGGGCAGACGCGGCTCCTCGACTTCGCCGTGCGCAAGAGTACCGACCCGGCCGACCTGTTGACCGACGATCTGACCTTCCGGGCCGACGTGGTGGGGGAGATCACCCTGAACAGCGGAGTGCCCCTCTGGTTCCCGGCCCCCACGGCCCGGGCCGACGGGGTGACCGACCGGGCCGACACCTATTCCCTCGACGGCCTGCGGGCCCGGGTTATCGGTTTCAACCTGCTCAAGACCCAGGTTGGAACCTGCTCGGAAAACAACCCGCCGCCGGCTTCCCCCGATCGCCAGGTGCAGATCGGCGAGGAGTGCACCTTCCACATCGATACCGGCGGGTGGTTCGGATTCCAGACCCCGGGCTTCACCTACATCGCGGTGCAGGATATCCAGGTCGTCGACGAGTTCCCCGACGGCCAGGGCTTTCTCTCCTCCACCGACCCCTACGCCACCAGCAGCAGCGCCATCCTCGGCATCACCCGCAATCCGGCGGGCCTCTCGCCCCTGGACGAGGGGTGGGTCGACTGGACCTTCAACCGGGTCGTCCCGGAGGAGCGGATCACCGAGAAGGACCACTGGTTCCGGGTCGATCTGGACTCCCGGGTGCTGAACGACCCCATCGACGCCAGCGCCCTTCCAAACCGCCACGCAGCCCTGAGCACCAACATCCTCAATTCCTATTTCCAGGCCGTTTTCGAGAACGGTTCCACGGGCCTGGAGGAGCTCTACAGCCTGGGTCCCAGCACCGTGGGCTATCCGAGCGTGGCGGTGCGCCGGGTCTCCCTCACCGTCACCGAGCCGCAGCTCACACTGGTCAAGGAGGTCTGCAACGAGTCCCTCTACGGGGCCGGGCCCTCCTGCACCAATTTCGTCCCCCTGGCCTCCGACGGCGACGCCTACAGCTCCTACATCTACCGCATCCGGGTCACCAACGGGGCGAGCAGCTCCGGGGTGCAGCGGGCCCCGGCCTACGACGTCGTCGTGACCGACAGGCTCGATGCCAGCGATCTCGCCTACGTCCTTCCCTTTGCCTCCGACGGCCTCGACAACGACGGGGACGGCCTGATCGGCGGGGCCGATACGGGGGGCGAGGGGTCGATCAGCGACAACGTGGTGAAAAACGGGACCCCCGCGACCATCACCTTCTCCCACACCCACAGCGGGGCCCTGCGGCGCATCGATCCGGGACAGACCGTCTCCCTCTATTACCGCGTCGACTACGACGACGATGCGGCCCCCCTGCAGACCTTCACCAACCGGGTCGATGCGACTTACGACAGTCTCGCCGGCGATTTCGGCAACCAGAGCGCCCCCCAGCGTCCCAACAGCGATCCGGGAGGGGCGCGGGTCTACACCTCACCGACCGTTTCGGCCGCGGTGCGGATCCTCCCCGTGGCGACCCAGCCCAAGAGAATCGCCCGGCTCTCCCTCACCCCCCTTGTCGCGGGGCCCGCCACCCAGGGGGCGACCATCGGCGAGGAGGTCGAATACCAGCTCAGCACCCTGCTGCCGGTGGCCCTGCTGCGCAATTTCGTCATCCGGGACGAACTCCCCGCGGGGCTGAGCTGCGCCGAGGCGCCGGCGGTCAACCTGGGGGCGGCCCCCTATGCCGTGGCGGGCTTTGTTCCCGGGGGGATCATCACGCCGACCTGCTCCGGCGGCCTGGTCGAATGGAATTTCGGCGACCAGCGGGTGACCAACGGCACCCTGGGGGGGCGCTACGATTTCCCCCTCCGGTTCATCGCCCGGGTCGACAACAGCGCCGGCACCAACGACGGGAACCTGATCTCCAACGGCCACCCGGCCACCGTCGCCACCGCCCGCTATATCGACGAAGCCGGAGCTGCCGTCGTCCTCAACTTCGGGCAGGTCGATCTGCAGGTGCGGGAGCCCCGCATCGCCCTGACCAAGGCCTTTGCCGTGGCCACCGCCGACGCGGCGGACCAGGTGCTCCTCACGGTCACGGCCACCAACACCGGCACGGCCGATGCCCACAACCTGCGGATTCTCGACGACCTCACCGGCCGCAACCTGACCTTCATCCCGGGGAGCGTGGGCGGAGCCGATCCCCCCGATACCGTCGATCTCTCCACCTTCGGCCCCAACCGCCCCCTCTTCATCTGGAATCCGACCCGCCCCATCGCTCCCGGCCAGACCTTCCGCTTCACCTTCGAGGTGCGGGTCGACGCCGTCGTGCAACCCCTGGAGGTGCTCGACAACACCATCCAGGCCAGATGGACCTCCCTGCCGGGCCAGACGACGGCCCTCAACAGCTCCGGCGCCATCGGTGCCGACGGCGGCGCCTCCGGGATGAGAATCGGCGCGCTGCCCAACGGCGGCCACCCGGTCAACGACTATGAGGCGAGCGCCGGCCACCAGGCGACGGTTCCCCCCCTCGCCCTGACCAAGACCGACCTCGCCCCGACGGCGATCCCGACCATCGGGGCCCACAGGCGCTTCCGGATCGAGATCGCCCTGCCCGAAGGGGTGACCAGGGGGCTTCGCGTCACCGACAGCCTCGACGCGGCGGGGCTGAGCTACGTTCTGGAGAACAACGGGGCCTTCGACATCACCTATCTCTTCGAGGGGATCGCGACCATCAACGGCCAGCCCCCCTCGGAGGCGGCCTTCATCGCCTTTCCGGCCGACGGCGCCAGCGGCAGCGCCCTCTGGGACATCGGCACCGTCGTCACCCCCTCCGAGAACGACCCGAGCCAGAACGCCATCACTCCCCGCATCCGCATCACCTACTTCGCCCGGGTCAACAACGATCTCGTCACCGACGCCGGGGACGCGCTGCGAAACTCCGCCCTTCTCAACTACACCCACGGCGAGACGGGTGGCCAGGAGAGCCTGACGGCCGCCACCGCGGCTGTGACAGTGGTCGAGCCCCTGCTGACGGTGTCGAAGAGCCTGCGCAACGTGACGCCGGGGAAGCTCCCCGGAGACCCGGCCGCCGGAGGAGACCTGCTGGAGTACCAGCTCACCCTGCCCAACGGCGGCACCGCGACGGCCTTCGACGTCAACGTGGTCGACACCCTGCCGGCGGGGCTGGAGCTCTCCCCCCTCTTCACGCCGACGGCCACCATCGGCGGCACGGCGGTTGCGGGCTTCGTCGCCGTCCCGGCCAACGCCCCGGGCGGGCCCCTCGTCTGGGGGCGCGGCAACGGCGACGGCAGCCTCGATATCCCCGCCGGCCAGTCGCTCCTTTTGACCTACCAGGCGGTGGTGCGGGAGACGGGGGGGGACTTGTCCAACAGCGTCTTCGGCGACTGGACCTCCCTCGACGGGGCGAA
>JBFHXN010000160.1:0-6077 GCA_041598955.1 Desulfuromonadales bacterium
GATGAGGGAGGAAGATGGCATAATGGACCTCGTCGAAATAGTGGCCAGACCAATTTATGGTAAGATTACCTTAGAAGAGTGGCGCTCCCCTGTCAAGTCTGTCATAACGACGTTTGTCTGAAAGGGTTTGTTGCGGCAAGGGCTGTCGAGAAGCGATTCGTCGCCGTCTGGTGAGTCGTGTCATCGAAACGATTCAAAAGAGAATCAAGTGAGTCCTTTTTGGGTCGAGGCCCCCCGATCGGGAGAGGCCGGGGAAAGGGCGTTTCCGGAAAAAGTGATACAAAATAGACTCAAGGGTCCTGGGGGCTGCTCGAAGAAAGCAAGGATAACTGGCCGAATTATAGAACAAAAATCGCCATGGAACAGGACTTGCTCCAAGCATGAGGGAGATTTTCACACACCGGAGGTTCAAACCATGAGAGACGTCTTCGTCATCGAAGCCCTGCGCACCCCCTTCGGCTCCTTCGGGGGGACTCTGGCCGAGGTGCCCGCCCCCGAGCTCGCCGCCCAGGTCATCCGGGAGCTCCTTCTCCGCTCCACCCTCCCCGGGGCCGAGCTGAGCGAGGTAATCATCGGGCAGGTGCTGCAGGGGGGAAGCGCCCAGGCTCCCGCGCGGCAGGCGATGCGCCTGGCGGGGCTCCCCGACAGCGTGCATGCCATGACCATCAACAAGGTCTGCGGCAGCGGTCTCAAGGCGATGATGCTGGGTGCCGACGCCGTCCGTCTGGGGGAGTCGGAACTGGTGGTGGCCGGCGGCATGGAGAGCATGTCCCTGGCCCCCTACGCCCTGCCGGGGGCCCGCTTCGGGCAGCGCCTGGGGAACGGGATCATGGTCGACCTGATGATTCACGACGGCCTGCAGGACCCCTATTCGGGTCGCCACATGGGGGAGATCACCGAGGCCTGGATCGAGGGGCATGGACTCACCCGCGAAGAGCAGGACCTCTATGCGGCCCGCTCCTACCGCCTGGCCCAGGCGGCGGTGAAGGAGGGGACCTTCCGGGAGGAGCTGGTGCCGGTGGTGAAGAAGGGGCGCAAGGGGGAGGTTGTCGTGGCCGAGGACGAGGAGCCCTTCAAGGGGGATATCGAAAAGCTCTCCTCCCTTCGTCCGGCCTTCCGCAAGGAGGGGACCATCACGGCGGGAAACGCCTCGACCATCAACGACGGCGCCGCCCTCGCCCTGCTCTCCGGGCCCGAGGGGGTGAAGAAATTCTCTCTGAAGCCCCGGGCCCGCCTTCTCGCCTCGGCCACCCACAGCATCGCCCCGGAGCTCTTCGCCGAGGCTCCGGTGGAGGCGATCCGCAAGTGCGCCGCGCGGGCCGGCCTGAAGCTCTCCGAGGTGGGGCTCTTCGAGATCAACGAGGCCTTCTCCTCCGTCCCCCTGCTGGCGGTGCGTCAGCTCGGGGTCGACCCGGAGCGGGTCAACGTCAACGGCGGAGCGGTCGCCCTCGGGCATCCCATCGGGGCGAGCGGGGGCCGCCTGGCGGCCACCCTGATCCGGGAGATGCACAGGCGGGGGGAGCGCTACGGGATCGCCTCTCTCTGCATCGGCGGGGGGGAGGCCGTGGCGGCGCTCTTCGAGAGGGTTTGAACCCTGCGGCTCACCCCTCCCGCGCCGAGTCGGGGGAGAGGGGAATCCATCATTACAACGCTTTGTTCTTCCGGAGGTCCAGATGAAACCGATCTACACTGACGCCGCGGCGGCCCTCGATGGGATTCTCACCGATGGCATGACCGTCGCCGCGGGAGGCTTCGGCCTCTGCGGCATCCCCGAGAACCTCATCGTCGCCCTGCGGGACAGCGGGGTCAAGGGGCTCACCGTGGTGAGCAACAACGCCGGGGTGGACGATTTCGGGCTGGGGCTGCTGCTGCAGACCCGTCAGATCCGCAAGATGATCTCCTCCTACGTGGGGGAGAACGCCATCTTCGAGAAGCAGTTCCTCTCCGGCGAACTGGAGCTCGAACTCACCCCCCAGGGGACGCTGGCCGAGAAGCTGCGGGCCGGAGGGGCGGGCATCCCCGCCTTTTTCACCCGCACCGGCTACGGCACGACCCTGGCGGAGGGGAAGAGGGTCGAGGCCTTCGGCGGGCGGGAGTACGTCCTGGAGGAGAGCATCACCACCGACCTGGCCATCGTCAAGGCCTGGAAGGCCGACAAGGCGGGGAACCTCGTCTATCGCTACACGGCGGCCAACTTCAATCCCGCCTGCGCCCAAGCCGGTCGGGTCACGGTGGCGGAGGTGGAGGAACTGGTCGAGATCGGGGAGCTCGATCCCCACCAGATCCATACCCCGGGGAGCTACGTCGACCGCATCGTGGTCGGAGGCGCCTACCGCAAGCCGATCGAGCAGCGCACCCTGGCCGGAAAGACCGTCGTCAAGGGCTTCTCCCCCATTCGCGAATGGCAGGCCCGCCGCATCAGCCGCGAGTTCCGGGACGGAATGTACGCCAATCTCGGCATCGGCATGCCGACCCTGGTCGCCAACTACATCCCCGAGGGGATCACCGTGACCCTTCACGCCGAAAACGGCCTTCTGGGAGTCGGCCCCTTCCCCGAGGAAGGAAGGGAGGACGCCGACCTGATCAACGCCGGAAAACAGACGGTCACCTGGCTTCCGGGGGCAGCCTTCTTCGACAGCGCCGACTCCTTCGCCATGGTGCGGGGAGGGCACATCGATCTCTCGGTGCTGGGAGCCATGCAGGTCTCCCGCTTCGGCGACCTGGCCAACTGGATGATCCCCGGCTCCATGGTCAAGGGGCCCGGCGGAGCCATGGACCTCGTCTCCGGGGTGAAGAGGATCGTCATCATGATGGATCACTGCGCCAAGGACGGCTCTTCGAAGATCCTCCCGGAGTGCACCCTGCCGCTGACGGGCAAGGGGGTGGTCGCCCTGATCGTCACCGACCTGGCCGTCTTCGAGGTCGACCGGGAGAAGGGGCTGACCCTGACGGAGCTGGCGCCGGAGTCGAGCCTGGAGCTGGTGCGGGAAAAGACCGGCTGCCCGTTTCATGTGGCGGGAAATCTGCTATAGCTCAAGGGGAGGAGAAACGAGATGTCCGAACATGTTGCCATCGTCACGGGAGCGGCCAGCGGCATCGGGCTGGCCGTCTCCGAGGCCCTCGCCGCCGCGGGACACCGGGTGGTCCTGGCCGACATCAACCGAGAGGCCGGCGAGCGGGAGGCGGCCCGGCTGGGAGGGGTTTTCGTCCCGGCCGACCTCTCCCGGCGCGCCGACTGCCGGGGGCTCGTCGATGCTGCCCTGGAGCGATTCGGCCGGGTCGACATCCTGGTCAGCAACGCCGGCATCCAGCACGTCAGTCCCGTGGAGGATTTCCCCGAGGAGAAGTGGGATTTCATGATCGCGCTGATGCTGACCGCCCCCTTCCTGCTCACCCGCTACGCCTGGCCCTCCATGAAGAAGAGCGGCTGGGGGCGGGTCATCCACATCAACTCCGTCCACGGTCTGATCGCCTCCCCCTTCAAGAGCGCCTACATCTCGGCCAAGCACGGGGTCTCGGGGCTGACCAAGACCACCGCCCTGGAAGGGGGCCCCCACGGCATCACCGTCAACTCCATCTGCCCCGCCTATGTCCGCACCCCCCTCGTCGACAAGCAGATCGCCGACCAGGCCAAGGTGCACAAGATCTCCGAGGAGGAGGTCGTCTCGACCATCATGCTCAAGAACGCCGCCGTCAAGCGGCTCATCGAGCCGTCGGAGATCGGGGAACTGGTCCTCTATCTCTGCTCCGACAAGGCGGCCTGTGTCACGGGGTCGTGCCTGACCATGGACTGCGGCTGGACGGCGACGTAGGGCCGATGAAAAACCCCCGTCTGCTCCGTTCCCCTCATCCCCCGTCAACGATGTACCTTTTGGTACGCCTTTTTCCGGGGGATTTCGGCCGCCTTGCACCCTGGCATGTTTGATCAGCCCGCAAAGAAGAGGCTTTATTCGAACATCGGTAAAACGCCCGATTTCCTGTCGCTGTCGAAGCCTTTGCCTTTGATTCCGGACATTCCAAAGGGATCCTGCCATGGATAAGGAACTGCTCGAAATCGTCTTCGACAACCTCTACAACGGCATCTACATCGTCGACGGCCGGGGTGTGACCCTGGGGGTCAACCGGACCTTCGAGGAGATGTCGGGGATCGGCCGCGAGGAGCTGATCGGCAAAAGCCTCTACGACCTGGTCGGAAAGGACAACTACTTCACAGGCTCGGCCAGCCTCATCGTGCTGGAGAGAAGGGCGCCGGCCACGGCCACCTACACCACCCGCACGGGGCGCAGGCTTCTGGTCAAGGGGCGCCCCATCTTCGACGAGCGGGGGAAGATCAGCTACGTCATCAACACCATCTGGGACCTGACGGTGGTCGACTACCGGCAGAAGATCGACGCCGACACGGCCCGGGACCACCTCCTCGCCGAGGGGGACATCATCACCTGCAGCGAGCCGATGCAGCGGGTGGTCGATCTCGCCCTGCGGGTGGCCAACACCGATTCGACCCTGCTGCTCACGGGTGAGACCGGGGTCGGCAAGAGCCTGCTGGCCCGACTGATCCACCAGGCGAGCGGCCGCAAGGAGAAGCCCCTGCTGGCCATCAACTGCGCCGCCATCCCCGAAACCCTCATCGAGTCGGAACTCTTCGGCTACGAGGCGGGCTCCTTCACGGGCGCCGACCGGCGGGGGAAGCCGGGTCTTTTCGAGCAGGCCGACGGCGGCACGGTCTTTCTCGACGAGATCTCCGAACTCCCCCTCCATACCCAGTCCAAGCTCCTCGGGGTGATCCAGGAGCGCAGCTTTTTCAAGATCGGCGGCCGTCAGGAAAGGGCCGTCGACGTGCGGATCATCGCCGCGACCAACCGCGACCTCTCCCGCCTGGTCGCCGAGGGGAGCTTCCGGGCCGACCTCTTCTACAGGCTCAATGTCGTCCCCCTGGTCATCCCCCCTCTGCGGGAGCGCAGGGAGGACATCCCCGTGCTGGTCGATCACTTTCTCGCCAAGTACAACCGCAAGCACCACAGCTACAAGGTCTTCTCCGAGGAGCTCGTCGCCCATCTCTGCAGCCTCCCCTGGGCTGGGAACATCCGGGAGCTGGAAAACGCCGTGGAGCGCCTCGTCGTCACCTCCGCCGCCGGCAGGGTGGTAAGCGCCGCCCCCCTCGGCTCCGGGGAGCCGGGGCCCGAACCGAGGGCCGACCGCCCCATGAAGGAGCAGGTGGCGGAGTTCGAGCGGCGGGTGCTGGTCGAGGCGCGACGCCGCTACGGAACCACCCGCAGAATTGCCGCCGCCCTCGGGGTGAGCCAGGCCAGCGTGGCCCGAAAGCTCCGGAAGCTTGCCCCGAGAGGGCAGGGGCGGGGGTAGGGGTGGCTTGAATTGCAAACGATGTTTGGTTTTTCCGTTGACACCATTTGCAGGGTTGGTCTACAGTCGTCGAGTGAAGTGGTAATACCAATTATTGGTCTTCATTGCATGAGCATCGCCCTGCCCTCACAGGGCGTTACCGTGGCGGCCTTCCGTGGAAGATCGCCTGTCCCTACCACGCAGAAAGAAGGAGGACGACGATGAAAAGGTTCAGGTTTCTGGTCAGTCTGCTCGCGGTTGCATCCCTGCTGGCGGCCCCCCAGGCCTTCGCCGCCGAGAAGCGCGAGAAGTTCGGCGCCGACAAGCGTCACGAGGAGGTCAAGCGGGAGCTGCGGACCATCAAGCCGAGCAAGGAGGAGTTCCGGTGGAAGATGGTCATGCCCTGGAGCAAGGGGCTGCTCTTCTACGACATGGCTCAGCATTTCGCCGACTCGGTGGCCCTCGCCTCCGGCGGTCGCCTGGAGATCAAGCTCTTCTCCGCCGGCGAACTGGTCGGAGCGATGGAATCCTTCGACGCGGTGAGCAAGGGCTCGGCCGAGATCGGCCATGACTGGCCCGGCTACTGGAAGGGGAAAAACGAGAACTTCGTCTCCTTCGCCTCGGTCCCCTTCGGCCTCGACGCCGAGGGGTACAACATCTGGCTCTATGAGCGCGGCGGCCTCGAGCAGATGCAGGAGCTCTACGGCCGCTACAACCTCGTCGCCTTCCCCGCCGGC
>JBFHXN010000161.1:0-6056 GCA_041598955.1 Desulfuromonadales bacterium
CCGAAGAGCAGGGCGGACTTGATCAGTTTCATCATTCTACCTCCTTGGGATGTGGGGAGCGACCAATCATACGCAACGACAATTGCCCAAAAGGCACCAATTGTCAACCCCTAACCGCCAGCCCCCACCACTCCTCAATAAAGCTCTTCCCGGTAATCGGGCACGGCGCCATACCATGTCGGGCTCAGCCGCGCCCGGGCCACGGCACCCTCGGCCTCGGCGAGAAGCCTTTCGCGATCCTTGGGGTAGCTTCCGGACAGGTTGAGGATGTTGGAGACGTGGTTGGAGCGCAGGATGGTCTTCCGGGGTGTCAGGTGCCGGAGAAGCTCGGCCGCCTCCTCGAGAATCTCCCCGTTGGAGAGGGGGGTGATCGAGCGGTAGAAATCCTCGTTGTGACGGTGAAAGAGGGTGAGAAGGGAGAAATACTCCGGAGAGAGGGCGCTGACCCACTCGGCGGTGGCCCTGGCGTGCTCCAGGGTGCGCTCCTTTCCGGCCAGGCCGAGAATGGCCGTCACCGAGAGCTTCAGACCGGCCGCCTGGGTCTGGCGACAGAACCCGAGCATCTCGGCGGCGGAAAACCCCTTTTTGACCGACGCCAGGGTCTCATCATCGCCGCTCTCCAGCCCGAAGTAGAGGATGCGCAGTTTTCTCTCCCGCAGGGCGGCCAGCTCCTCCACCGACTTCCCCCGCAGGCTGTTGGGGGAGGCGTAGGCGCCGACCCTGGCCAGGGAAGGAAAAGCCCCGGAGAGTTCGGAGAGCAGGTCGAGAAGGCCCTGCTGGGGATAGACCATGGCATCGCCGTCGCCGAGAAAAATCCGCTGCACATGAGGGCGGTGGTGGGCCGGCACGGCGGCAATCTCCTGGCGCAGCTCCTCCAGGGGCCGGATGCGGAAACGCTTCTCCTTGTACATGCCGCAGAAGGTGCAGTGATTCTGGGAGCAGCCGATGGTCGCCTGGAAAATGAGGCTATGGGCCTCGCTGGGGGGGCGAAAGAGGGGCTCGTCGTAGTCGAAGTACCAGGACATGGATCGCACCTCCGCGGCGGAAAGTAGGGTGGAAAAAGCGAAGCGTTTCCACCAGGTGTCGGCGGGGGGAGCAGGTGGAAACGGCCCTTGCGGGCCTTATTCCACCCTACGGCTGGGCAGGTGCTCAGCGGGCCTTCATCGACCGCTGCCGGACCGCCTCGAAGGCGATCAGGGTTGCGGCCTGGGCCACGTTCAAGGAATTGACCCTCCCCCGCATGGGGATGAGCACCTGCAGGTCGGCCTCCTCCAGCCAGCGGCGGCTGAGGCCTTCCTTCTCCGTCCCCAGGGCGATGGCCACCGGTCCGGTGAGGTCGGCCTCCCAGAAGGAGAGGCGCGCCGAGGGGGTGGCCGCGACGATGCGGATCCCCTTCTGCCGCAGCCAGGCCAGGGTCTCCTCCCCGCCGGCCTGCGCCACCGGCACATGGAAGAGAGTCCCCTTGCTGGCCCGCACCACGTTGGGATTGTCGAGGTCTGTGCGGGGGTCGCAGACGATGACCCCATCGGCGCCGGCCGCTTCGGCCGAGCGCAGGATCGCCCCGAGGTTCCCCGGCTTCTCCACCGCCTCGGCGACAAGAAGCAGGGGATTCTCTCCCGGGTCGAGATCGGCGAGACTCCGGCTCGGCGCGGGAGCCACCGCCAGCCAGCCGTCGGGGTGCTCCCGGTAGGCGAGCTTTCCCATGACCGCCGGGGTGACCTCGAGGATGTCGATACCCTCCCGCCGCAGCCTTTCCAAGAGCCCCGCCTCGCCGGGCCGGGCCAACTCCGGGCAGAAAAAGAGCTCCAGGGGGCGCAGACCGCACTCCAGGGCCAGGGCAAGCTCGGGGTATCCCTCGACCAGCATCCGCCCGGACGCCTCCCGCCCCTTGCGGTCTCTCAGGCGCACCGCCGCCTTGACCCTGGGATTCTGCAGGCTGGTGATGAGCAGGGACTCCTTTTGGGGCGTCATTTCCTCTCCCCCAGCCGCTCGATGGCCCGAAGATGTACCCGGGCCTCCCCGGCCACCTCCTCGCTGCGGGCCACGTCGAGGGCGGCGAGAAAGTACTGGTAGGCGCTGGTGATCCCCCGGGGATGATGGATCATGGCCTTGCCCGCTCCCAGGTAGGCCCGGTCGAGCAGCGGATCGGCCGGGCGCTCCGCGATGAAGCGCCGGAAGAGGGAGAGTGCCTGGGGATGGTGGCCACCGGCCAGCAGATGTTCGCCGATGGCCAGCACCTCCGCCGGTGCCACCCGCATCCGCTCGGAGCGCCCCGAAAGAGCGAGGAAGGTCCGCGCGGCAAGCAGAGGCTCCCCGGCACGCAGCAGCCGCGAAACATCATCGGCGCCGGGAACCCTGGCACCATCGGCCTTCCCCTTCGGCTCCCCATCCAGGGCCCGCAGACCGGAGAGCCGGTCGATGCCGAAGGCGAGCCCCGCCCCGGCGAGAAATCCGCCGATATGCGCACCGTGGGCCACCCCGCTCCCTCCCCCGCCGTTGATGAGAAAGGGGAGGAGATTGTCGATGAGCAGATAGAACCCGAGCACCCAGCGGGCCGGGACCAGCACCGTCTGCATGAAGAAAGGGAAGAGGAAGAGGAAGACCTTCACGCTGTTGCGGGGGAACCAGAGAAAATAGCAGCCGAGAACCCCGGAAATGGCCCCGGAGGCCCCGACCAGGGGGACCTGGGACCCCGGCACGAAGAGGGCGAAGAAGAGGGTGGCGGCCACCCCCGTCGCCAGGTAGGCGAGGAGGTATCCGACGCGCCCCAGCCGGTGCTCGACGTTGTCGCCGAAGATCCAGAGAAAGAGCATGTTGCCCGCCAGGTGGAGCAAGCCCCCGTGCAGGAACATGGCGGTGAAGAGGGTGAGCAGGGAGGGGTCCCCCGGACGGTATCCGTAGCGGAAGACGAAGAGGTCGTAGGCCGTAACGTGCTTTGCGATCTCAGCGGCCGACAGGGGTCCCCGGGCTCCCATGGCACGAAGGTACTCGAGCAGCATCGGGTCGGCGAGGTCGGGCCGGGCCGAGGTCAGCGGGAGGGAAATGAGTAGGAAGACGGCGACGTTGACCGCGATCAGCAGGTAGGTCACATAGGGGATGCCCCGTGGGTTGGGAGTGTCGCCGATGGGCAAGAGCATAGCGGTTCCTTTCCGGGCCGATTGCCCCGGGATCGATGCCCGGGCAGGGGGCATCTTAGCACAGCTCTCAGGCTCTGGCACCCCTTGCTTTTTGCCTCCCGACCCGCTATCCTCCCGGCACTCGACGGAGGGATCCATGACCCTGCTCTACCTGCTCGACCTCATCGGAACGGCCGCCTTCGCCGCCTCGGGCGCCTGGGCCGGCGTCCGCAGCCGGATGGACCTCTTCGGGGTCCTCGTCCTCGGCCTGGTCACCGCCACGGGGGGCGGGACCCTGCGCGACATGCTCCTGGGCGACCTCCCCCCCTTCTCCCTCAAGGACGAGACCTACCTCTACCTCTCCATCGCCGTCTCCTTGGGGATCTTCTTCTTTCACCGCCACCTCAGGGGGCTCCAACACCCCCTGCTCTATTTCGACGCCGTCGGCCTGGGCACCTTCGTGGTCATCGGCACCAGCAAGGCCCTCGCCTTCGACCTGGGATTCCTCGGCTCGGTGATGATGGGGGTGATGACCGCCACCGCCGGCGGAGTGGTGCGGGACGTGCTCGCCAATCAGGTTCCCCTCATCCTGCGCAAGGAAGTCTACGCCTCGGCCTGCCTGGCCGGAGCCGCCCTGCTCTTCGCCCTGCGCCACACCCCCCTGTCGCCGGGGCTCTCGGCCCTGGTCGCCGCAGTGGCGGTGATCACCCTGCGCCTCCTCGCCATCCGCCACAACTGGGCCCTTCCGAGGGCGGGGGAATGAGCCTTCGCGATCCCCTCGCCACCGGGACGCGGAGGCACGGAGAGGGGCCAGAGACAGGAGGTTGGTCTGGACCATCCTGACCGGCAGTGATTTCACCACCCCATCAGCATGGAGGGTGGATACAGGTCCACTGGCCTTATTCACCGATCCGGGGGGCATAGTCCTACCCTCCCCGAAGCCTCATTCTCGAGTTTTCCTCCCTGTCTCCGTGCCTCCGTGGTCAAGCCTTCATCCATCATCCCTTCGAAAAAGGAAGAGAAGCCCATGGCAATTGTCAAACTCCTCGGCACCGACAGAACCTACCGGGTCGGCAAACTCGTCTGCCTCGGCCGCAACTACAGCGAGCATATCCGGGAGCTGGGCAACGAAGTCCCCGAGCGCCCCGTCATCTTCATCAAGCCGGCCACCAGCATCGTCGGCGACGGGGAGGCGGTGGTCATCCCCCCCTACTCCCGGGACTGCCACCACGAGGTGGAACTGGCCGTCCTCATCGGCCGGAAAGGGAAGGATGTTCCGGAGGAAAGGGCCATGGACCTTGTCGCCGGCTACGGAGTGGCCATCGACATGACCCTGCGGGACGTGCAGGGGGACCTGAAAAAGAAGGGGCTTCCCTGGGAGATCGCCAAGGGTTTCGACACCTCCTGCCCCCTCTCCTCCTTTGTCCCGGCCGACAGGGTGGCCGACCCCCACGCCCTGCGCCTGCGCCTCGCCGTCAACGGGACACCGCGCCAGGATGCCTCCACCGCCTCCATGATGCGACGCATTCCAGCGATCATTCACGAAATCTCGCAGGTCTTCACCCTGGAGGAAGGGGACATCCTCCTCACCGGCACCCCCGAAGGGGTCGGCCCCGTGGTGGCGGGTGACAAAATGAAAGCGGAAATCGAAGGGATCGGAGTTCTGGAGGTCTCGGTTTGTTGAAGGGAAATGGACCGGAGATGAAAGGCCCCAGGGTGGCATGAGGCCCGCACCACACATGAGGCGAAAGACACTCCCTCTCCCTCTGGGAGAGGGCCGGGGTGAGGGATTATCTCTGGGCTTCGCCGCAGGCATCTGGTGGAAACGCTTCGCTTATTCCACCCTACACGGTTCCTGCCTTTCCCTCCCGCCGAAGGCGATTGGAGAGCAGATGCGCCCGGCGAGTCGGCTCGGGCAGGCGGTATCCCCGGCCGCAGGCCAGAATAAGCTCGACGGCCGAATCGATGTCCACGTGGTGACCTGGGGAGATGAAGAGGGGGCGCACCCGCTCCCGGGTGGTGAGGACGGCCCCCACCTCCTCCCCCTTCAGCAGGAGCGGGGTTCTCTCCCCCCGCCTGGGACCGGGAGGGAGATGATCTCCGCAGAGCCGGCTCTTGGCGCATCCGATGGTGGGTAAGTCTAGCCACAGGCCGAGGTGGCTGGCCAGACCCAGGCGCCGGGGATGGGCGATCCCCTGGCCATCGACCAGGATCAGGTCGGGCTCGGAGGCCAGGGCTCGGAAGGCCTGCAGCAGGGGGGGGAGTTCTCGGAAGGAGAGCAGCCCGGGGATGTAGGGAAAGCGGACCCGGGCTGCTGCGTGGGACTCCTCGAGGGGCTCGAGGTCGGGAAAGGAGAGCAGGACCACGGCGGCGAAAAAGAGCTCGCCCTGTTTTTCATAGGAAACGTCGACCCCGGCCACCCGGCGAACAGGTCTTGCGACCCGGTTTTCCGTCACCACCTGCCCGGCGAGGTCGCGCTGCAAGGCCACCGCCTCTGAAGGGGTGAGATCCCAGGGGTGAAGGTCGGCAAATTGCACGGAGTCAGGCTGCCGGAGAGAAGGGATCTACCCCTCCTCCTTTTTCCTGGTTTTCTTCACCTTGGCTTCCCCGGCGGGCTTTTCCGGGGCCGGCGCGGGCCCCGGGTTGCTTCGCCGCACCCCGCTCGCCTGCACGCGCCGCTTCAGGCTCTTCTCCCTCCGCTTGCGACGCCGTTTCAGTTCCCGTGTCCGTTCACTGATCGCCATGCAGACCCTCCAGGTGAGTTGTGGTGCAACTGCACCATTTTACCTGAAGAATCCTCCCTGGCAAGCTCCCAGGGCCGGATCAGAACCGCTCGAACTCCTCGTCGAGTCGGGAATCGGGCATTTTGAGGTTCACCCCGGCCGCCAGGCCGAAAGGCTTTCCGGTCCCCTGGCCCGGGTGTGCAGGGGCGGGGGAGGA